>NZ_JAHLEX010000077.1 GCF_023476575.1 Anaplasma phagocytophilum
CTGACAAGCTTGCTGCTGCCCTTGCCAAAATCCCTGGCAAAGACATTGTTCACTTTGCTAAGTATGAAATCTCTAACCCTAATTCCATAAGAAGGTTTGTGTGACTAATTCCGAGAAGTTAAGAACAGCAGCAAAGGTAGTGCGCCAGCTTATGATCAGTATGCTGAAAGTTATGCATGGGAGCTAAGAGCCGCCGCTAGCGATGGGAATACGTCGTTATGTGGTGATATGTGGCACACACGCACAGCTTGGCGCAGTCGATAACTGGAGGTCATGGTGATACACCCTAGGGATTCTTCTAAGGAACTTTATCAAGACAGCGCTCAAAGGAGATGGTAGTAAGAATTGACCTACATCTCCTAAAAAATGGTGGGGCACCATTTGATACTACAAACTACAACGCCACAGCCATAGCTAAAGACATAGTAAAGGAACTTACTCCCAAAGAAAAAACCATAGTAGCTGGGTTACTAGCTAACACTATTAAAGGTGGAGAAATTGTTGGGATTACTCACTATAGCATCGATGTCAAGGTTTGTAGGACGAAGTTGGTAAGTACTAAAAGTGGGGCTGTAAAACAGTATGCGGAGTACAAAGAGAGCACTGAGACGAAAAGCAACACGCTTTGTGGAACCTCATTGTATGGTGATCTTAGGACACGCTGAACAAAAATAGCCACGGGGTATATGTGGAAGAGACAAACCAGCCAGCCAATCTACAGCAGAATAAAACGGTGCTCTGTGGAGGCAAGGGAACAAAGTACTTTGTTAGAAAAACGCTAAAAAAAGAAGATGGTAGTGAGAATTGGTCTATGGGAAAGTATTGTAAATAGGGTAGGAGCGCTACGAGTGGTACACCTAATAGTAATGCTAACGCAATAGCTTAAGACCTAGTCAAGAAACTCACTCCCAAAGAAAAAACCATAGTTTCTATATTACTTGCTAAGAATATTAAAGGTGGGGAGGTTGTTAAAATTAGGACCGTTTCTTCTATTCTCATAATAATCTGCCGAGTTGCCATCACTACAGCATTAGTTAATTTTTTGTGTAAGATGGCTGTTTTCTAAGATATTGGGGGAGTTATACCTATAGAATCTCATAAACTCTTATTATTAAAAACAAGACTAAGGGTATTAGAGATAGTGAAAGTGTTGAAATTAGGGCCGTTTCTTCTACTCAGACCACAGCAAATTTATATTCTATAAGACAGAGCAGAGTAAGTTCTTGGTTAGTTATATTAGGTACATATCTGAGCTTTGCACATAAAAGCAATATCTCAATTCACAAGAAATAAAGACACCTGGGAATCTTCTGCATTTTTTCATAACTTAAGAAATAACAACCATTGTTACGTAGTACTATCCTGGAGCAGTCATACTACCTAATATTACGTTACCATATCTTTAAAGTCTTTACACACACAACCTAGGTTATCAGATTCTAGGTTTTTATACCCAGGACTTGGCTTTTACAGATTAATAACATGTTTCCTAAGGTTATTAAAATTGCCACCCCATCACAGGTGATTTGCTTGAAACGATAAAGCAATCCATTTTCTTCACCATCCTGAACACATAGAAACCCAAGATGTCGATCAGATATCGGAGAAAGCGTGTGATTTTACACTATAAAGAAAGAACAACGTTGACGATTCTCTCCTACTCTTCTCAATAAACTTCCAAAAAGCAGGCCCGCTTCAATAACCCGCAAAATAGAAGCTAAAAAAGCGCAGCCACAACCTATAGAGGTTAGACTACGCTTCTTCCAAGTTTTCTTTTACTCTTCTTCAAGACACGCAAGAGCAACATTACCGCCAAGCGCAGTAGCGTTTACGGTTACAGTCTTCTCAGTAACAAACCTATGCAAATAGAAAGGTCCTCCTGCTTTTGGCCCAGTTCCCGAAAGACCAGAACCTCCAAACGGCTGTACACCTACAACAGCACCTATTTGATTCCTATTGACGTAAACATTACCAGTTCTAATCTTATCAACAATCAAATCAATATTACTCTGTATCCTACTTTGCACAGAGAACGTCAGACCATATCCTGTCTTATTTATTTCGTCTAATATACTAGCCAGATCTGATTTCTCATATCTCACAATGTGCAATATTGGACCGAATACTTCTTTAGCAACTTCTGATACTGACCCAACCTCGTAAATATGCGGCGGGAAATAATACCCTACTTCTGCAAGAGAACCTATATCCAGCTTAAATAACAGCTTAGCTCCCCGCTCGTCCATGCCCTTCACATATTCGCAAAGCATGTCATAGGATTGCTGATCTATCACAGGACCCACATCACTGCTAAGCAGCATTGGATTACCCAACCTCAACTCCCTAAGCGCCCCACATATAATTTCGATTTGCCTATCAGCAATCTCTTCCTGCAACAAAAGCACTCTCAAAGCTGAACACCTCTGACCAGCACTTCTAAATGCCGAAGTTATTACATCATCGCAAACTTGCTCAAGCAAAGCAGAACTGTCGACAATCATCGCATTTATCCCACCAGTTTCAGCAATAATAGGAACTATGTCTCTATTACGCTTAGCTAGCGTTCTATTTATTATATTTGCAGTATCAGTAGAACCCGTAAACGCAACACCCGCAACATGCTTATTATTTATAAGCACTTCTCCTAAAGCACTACCTTCACCGGGCAAGAACTGCAAAACGCCACCCGGAAGACCAGCTCTGAAAAATAATTTTACAGCTTCGTAAGCAACGAGGGAAGTCTGTTCAGATGGCTTAGCTATAACTGTATTACCAGTAACTAAAGCAGCCGCTATAGGCCCTAAGAATATTGCCAATGGGAAATTCCAAGGAGAGATACATACAAAGACACCCCTACTCTCGAAGTACATGTAATTCTCTTCACCCGAAGGTCCAGGAAGCTTAATCGTCCCAGCTATATCCTTCCTAGCAACCATTGCATAGTATCTCAGAAAGTCTACAGCTTCCCTAATCTCTGCCACTATATCAGAAATCACCTTACCACCTTCCAGCACCAGCAAAGCAACGAACTTACCTCTCTCCCTTTCCAGTAAATCTGCAGCATTATCCAAAATAATAGCACGCTCTTCAATCGACAAAGTGCTCCACTCCGCATATGCTCCATGCGCAATACTAAAAGCTTCTTCCACCTGCTCAGGAGTCGCATAAGATACCTCTCCTACCTTGCAGCTAAAATCTCCCGGAGAGAAAAACTCTATAGGAGCAGCACCCTCTACATCCTCTCCATTAATGATAGGAGTAGCCTTACGAGTGACATTTGTAAATGACTGCACTTCTTCATTAAGCACAGACATAGCCAACGAATCAGAGGTATTGAGACCGACGGAATTCACACGATCCTTTCCAAACATGTCTATCGGCAAAGGAATACTAGGATGCGGACAATATTCAAAACTCTTAGCCTTCTCTAGAGGATCAACCAAAAGCTGTTCAGCTGGAACATCAGCATCATTTATCTTATTCACAAAAGAACTATTCGTTCCATTTTCTAACAGTCTCCTGATAAGATACGGCAATAAGTCCTGATAACTTCCAACAGGAGCATATACCCTACACTTAACACTCGGCGCAACTTCCCCCGTTACATAGCTGTATAGGCCCTGCGCCATAGCATGCAGCCTCTGGAATTCAAAACCTGGATGGTCCTTATCTGCTGATTCTAATACCGAGGCTAAAGTGTACGCATTGTGAGTAGCAAAACATGGATAGAAAGTATTTGGCTTACTCAAAATTCTTTGCACACACGCAAAGTAAGATGTGTCAGTATAAGCTCTTCTTGTAAACACAGGATACCCGTCTAAGCCAAGCTCCTGAGCATTCTTAATCTCATAATCCCAGTAAGCTCCCTTAACTAGCCTCACAACCATCTTACGATTAGCCCTTATGGCTATATCTTCCACGATATCCAACACACCCAAGGCTCTCTTTTGATACGCTTGAACAGCTAGCCCCAACCCTTCCCAGCCATCCAGCGACTTATCTAAAAACACCTTTTCCAAAACTATCAAAGAAGTCTCTAACCTACGAGCCTCCTCTGCATCAATCAATACCCCTATATTATGCTTCTTCGCTGCAGCACATATCTCCAACAGCTTAGAAGATATGTCATCAAGAACGTAGTCGATTTGAGCAAAATCATAACGTGGATGCAAAGACGAAAGTTTGACCGATATTCCATGTCGAGAAGAAATATCGTCACCACATCCCGCGTCTGCTCCTATCACTTCTATAGCGTGCATGTATGCTGCAAAATACTTATCCGCATCTTCCTTAGTTCTTGCAGATTCACCCAAGAGATCAAACGAGCATAACTGCTTTGTGTCATTACTCCTTGCAACAGCATCCTCTATGTCACGCCCCATGACAAAATGCTTACCAAGAATACACATAGCCTGGAGAGCAGCCTTCCTTATTATGGGCTCTCCCATATTTTTCAGGAGATTACTTAGTACACTATACCACCTAGAATCATCTACCTCTCCTAGCACACGCGCACCTATACACAGCGCTAAGGTAGATGCATTGACAAATATCGAAGAAGAACTCCCGATATGCTTTTTCCAAGTTGTACCCGCTATCTTATCCCTAATCATCTCATCGATGGTGCATTCATCAGGAATCCTCAATAAAGATTCCGCCAAGCACATCAAAGCAACTCCCTCTTCGGTAGAAAGACCATACTCCTGCATAAAGGCATCTATGACCGTAGAACCCTTTCCAAAGCGCACCTTTTCAATTATCTGCTTAGCAAGGTTATATATCCTCACTTTGGAGTCTTGAGAGACTTCAGACCTCTCTGTCAAATATCTGATATAACTCTTCTCATCAGTATTATACAGCCCCTGCATACGCTTGCGCAACTCATCGGGCACCTGCAATGAACTTATCATCATGTATTATCATCTCCCAAAAACATCAATAGTAATGCGAACCCCTTACGTCTACAGCCCGCTTACTAAAATAAACGGCTCCATAAAGATCTAAAGAATCAAACAGCCAACATTCAACATTCAACATTTGAAGACTTGCAATTATGGAAAGCTTCGCGATGCTATCAAATAATATTGCAATTATCAACTAAATTAGTTAGCGTTACGCCTGTGTGTCTTGTATGTATTTTTTGGGGTAGTTGCGGAATGTTTGATTTACAGGGCAAGAAGTTTCTAGTTACAGGTGCATCTAGTGGCATAGGGGCAGCCATATCTCTTATGTTATCAAAATCCGGAGCTCAGTTATGCCTCTCAGGCACCAGAATTGAGGCTCTACAGGAAGTAGCAGCTGCTTGTGAGAATGTGACTCACGTTTTGCAGTGTAACTTACTAAATTCTGATGAGGTAGACACCCTAGTAGACAAGGCTGTAGACTGTCTGTCTGGCATCGATGGGGTAATATGTAGCGCTGGAATAACGAGAGATAAATTGTCTTTACGCATAACAGATGATGATTGGAATCAAGTAATTGCGGTAAATCTCACTGCTGTATTCAAGATAAATCGGAATGCTTGCAAGGCGATGCTCAAGAATAAAGGTGGTAGAATAATAAATTTATCCTCCGTGGTTGGCATCTCCGGAAATGTAGGACAAGCAAACTATACAGCTTCAAAGGCTGGTATTATTGGTATGAGTAAGTCGCTTGCTCTTGAATTTGCTTCTCGTGGCATTACGGTGAACTGCATAGCACCGGGCTTTATAGATACTCCTATGACTTCTGTATTACAGGAAAAACAGAAAGAATACATACTGAGCTCTATCCCTATGGGCCGTATGGGGACTGCAGAGGAGATTGCTTACGTTGCATTGTTCCTCGCAAGTGATGCAAGCAAGTACATTACAGGGCAGACCATACATGTAAATGGTGGAATGCTCATGTATTAAGGTCTAGAGCTTTTCGTGTTTTGGTGCATCGTCGAAAACATGTACTCTGCTTTTGTCTGATGTATTGTCAGTACAGTCGTTTTTTCTTCTAGATCCTAAACGGCTTTATTTCTGTTGTAGAAAGAATGTGTTTTATAAGTCGTCGTTGAGGTAAATGCGTATAGGTATCACAGAGCTGAATAGAGGTATTTGAATAGAGAATCTGTGCTGGTGGCAAAAGCATGGAATGGAGCCATCTCTCTCAATGGGTTGCTGGCTTCCCCGTAGTTACTGTTAGTAATGTATATTTGGACCATTTTCAATGTCTCTCCGTATTTATT
>NZ_JAHLEX010000078.1 GCF_023476575.1 Anaplasma phagocytophilum
TCTGCCTCTCCAGTACCCATCATGGCCTTGCCCATCTCACTCATGACAACCTTAACGTCAGCGAAGTCTAGGTTTATCAATCCTGGCATAACCATTAAGTCTGTGATGCCGCGTACGCCCGTATGCAACACAGTGTCGGCCAACTTGAACGCGTCAGCGAAAGTAGTGTTCTCATTAGCTATACGAAACAAATTCTGATTAGGGATTACGATCAAGGTATCAACATGCTTCTGCAGCTCCTCTAGACCGTATTCCGCGGTTTTCATCCTATGAGCACCTTCGAAATGAAATGGCCTAGTGACCACACCCACAGTCAAAATCTTGCTGTCTTTTGCAGCCTTAGCGATAACGGGAGCCGCACCGGTTCCAGTGCCTCCCCCCATACCCGCGGTTATAAATAGCATATTGCTATCTGAGATCTCCGCTATTATTTCCTCTATTGATTCCTCAGCTGCTCCACGACCAATCTCAGGCAGAGAACCGGCCCCCAAACCTTTCGTGAGGTTCATCCCCAACTGGATCTTCTTTTCTGATAGTGAGCAATCCAACGCCTGAGCGTCAGTATTTGCCACAACAAAATTAACACCCTGCAAACAAGAATGTATCATGTTATTTACTGCGTTTCCTCCTGCGCCTCCAACTCCCAAAACGGTAATACGAGGCCTTATCACAGACTGATCCGGCAGATAAACATGCAGCGACATCAACGTATAAAAACATACACCATCCAGAATGGTACAACGTTAGGCCATAAATGTAAATAGTTTAAGTTTACAGGAGTATGCGTTATGGAAAGTACTGTGAAATGATTTTTAATAAAGTGTTGTTTAGCCTAGAAATCTTAAGTTGATAATATTCCAAAATAGTAATATTATCATCAGCGGGCTAGGACACTTTTTGCGCCGGTGTTGTACAGCTGTATAATAGATATAGGCAGATGGTAGGAACAAGTTTTTATTGATGCACAAAAAAGACATGGATAGGGTTGAACCTCTAGGAGAATTTGATGTGGAGATCCAACAGTTATGTGTTGGATCGTGCGTGCGCTATTGTGGAAGAGTGAATTTAACTGTGAGTGACGAATTCAGCGGCATTTTTTGGCTGTGTGGAGGCCTGGGAGCGTTCGAGTCATTCAGTGGCAAGCTATTTGTTGATGATGGAGTGTACAGGGCAAGCATAGATTGCGGGGAACGCCAAGCACGTAGTGGTTCCATAAATCTAAAGCAGGTAAATTTGAAAAAGGATCAGAAGGTCCTCGAGCTTATTGAAGTTGATGGAGGAAAAACCAGTTTGATACTGCGAAGGGTATAAATTTGCTCTCCATATAGGTTTCCTTTCAAGTTGGACGGGTGTGTGTCACATTTTGCTTAGCGATGAAATCTTCAGATGTACGGCTGTATGTGCTAATCCGTGATAGTGTGAACCATGCTTCGAAAAGGGTTTAAATTAACAAAAACATTTTCAATAGAAGCCACAGAGACAGAGAACTTCTGAATAATATCAGTAAGGCTAGAGAAGATAGAAAAGAGCTTATCATTAAGATCGGCACAAGAAAGAGTACAGACAGTGCCACAATCGAGCAGAGAAAGAGAACCAGAAGGTTTTTTAAGCACAACAGCCCAACCAGTGTAATTAAGACCGGGATCAAGGCCAAAAACAAGCATGATACTAAGAACTAATAGCGTACATGAAAAGGAATAAGAACAACCAAACCACGTCAACGAAGTGCCAGTACCAGGCAGCGCACTCGAAGCCAATATGACAGTCAGAAGACATTTGACCTCTAAACATCCTAATCCAACAAACAATCAAGAAAATTATACCCATAAGCACGTGAAGCCCGTGGAATCCTGTAGCCATATAGAAATTAGAAGAATAAATAGCCTTTAACCCTTCTTCGCTAAAAGCAAAGCCAGCATGTAGATACTCTATAAGTTGGAATATAGAGAAAACAAGACCGAGAGCAATAGTAAAAGCAAGCATTCTCAAAGAAGACTTTATGTCGTCTATCATGAGATAGTGATGTGACCAAGTTATGGTACACCCGGATAGTAATAGCGTCACCGTGTTCATGAATGGCAAGGACCACGCAGAAATAGTCTCTATTCCCACAGGAGGCCATACAGTTGATACTTTCTGTGAATAATCAATCAGTTGATATGCGGGAAATAGCCAAGCTTTGAAAAAAGACCAAAAAAACGCAAAAAAGAACATCGTTTCGGACAAAATTAGCATACTAAGCCCAATCCGAAGCCCCTTTTTTACAACAAACGTGAAACATTTGTCTCTAATGGCCTCTACAACAACATCTCTCCACCAGCAATACAGGACACAGATTGTAGAAGCTGTACCGCCAGAGAAAAGTACCAATCCTATAGTTGTTTTGTGAATTACCCCTACAAGACCACAAGCAGTTATGAATGCACATATAGAGAGAAATATGGGCCAAGGACTGCTAGATAGAATATGATGGTCGTGTTGTTTCTTCATCCCGAAAAAAGAGCATAATACAAAGAGCGTAGACAGAACTTACAGAGTAAGGAGTAAAAGTGTCAAGCTTTAATGGTGAATATAAAGCAAAGACGAGGTTAAAAACTTCTTACGAAGTCGACCAATCTATGAACGTTATCTGCTGGCGTAGACGGTATGATACCATGTCCTAAGTTAAAGATTAGTGGCTTATCTCGTAAATTTGTAATGATTTCTGCTGCACATTTTAGGGCACCTTCTACATCATAAGCTAAAAGAAAGGGGTCTAAATTTCCTTGAATAACACCACTGATATTGTTTTTTATCCATTGTGAAGGGATGCTATAATCTACGCTTACTGCTGATACTCCTGTCGTTATTGCATAATGAGGATAAAGAACACCTGCTCCTTTTGGAAATCCTATAATAGGTATTGAAGGATATTGCTTTTTAAGTTCCTTTACTATTTTTCTAGTTGGTTCCACAACAAATGTCTCGAACAGGTCTACGGGAAGTCCTGCAGAATTACTGTCGAACAATTGTAACACATCGGCTCCGTATTCAATCTGTTTTTCCAAATACACAGTGGTAAAAGATACGATTTCATCGATAAGTTTTGCCACGGAATTGTCTCCGGAACGGTGTAGAGCAAAAATGTCAGTTATCTTTCTTTCTTGACCGAGTATATACGTAGCTACAGTCCAAGGAGATCCTGCAAACCCTATTAGTGATTTGTTAGGGGGTAAGGATTTTCGCACCCTTTTTATACTTTCTAAAACGGGGGACACCTTTTTTAGTGACCAGTCTAGCGTAACTTCTCTTCTTGTATTTTTATTTATTTGCGGACCATATCCTCTTTTAAATGTTACTCCAAATCCCAACGCATCTGGTACAGTCATAATATCTGAAAATATGATTGCCGCGTCTAGGTCGAATCTTTGTATCGGTTGTAATGTAACTACTTCAACAATTTCTGGAGTATAACACGCTTCTAGAAAGTCTTGTACATCTGACATAACCTTTTGATATTCTGGTAGATACCTTCCAGCTTGTCTCATGAACCATATTGGTAAGCGTTGTATGCTTCTCTTAGTAGTCAGTATCTCTCGTAACACAGTTCTTGTCTTTTTGTTAATATAATAATCCTTACATTATATATAAATATAAGTAATTTATACCTGTTAATCGCGTGGATAACTTTTTCTGTGTTGAAAAACACACAACTCCTAAATTTTCTTTTTGTGAATAATTTTGTTAGTAAAGTATGTAATATACTGGTTTTCTAGGAGATTTTATGTGTATAAAATGTTTGTTAATTATGTTGATAACTACAATATAGGTCGGTAACAAAAATTATCCTAGGAATGTTTTTTGGTGAAAATTCTGTGTATAACATGTGGTGACAGTGTGAATATCTTTTATTCACTAATGGTTTGCACATTTATTCACACAGTTATCCAGTAACTTTGTATGGAAAATAAAATTTAGCTGCGTATACTCTTGATTCTGATCAAGTGATTTACCGGTTGCACAGAATATGGGTGCTGGAGTTTCTGAAGAAGATGAGGGAAGTAACCTGACTTTCTTTAATCGCTGGAAAGCGCGTCTCTACTCGTTTATCTTCGACAACTTTCCTGGATTTAAAGACTTTGCAAAAAGTGCGGTGTTTCGTAGAAACATATTTGGCTTCAATTGTTTTAACATAATGGGCAATTTGGTAAGTTTCGATGATTGCTCACTTCAGGAAATAATGGTTCAAAGATCGGAAATTAGGGCTTTTGCCATAGATGACAGTGACTTAGTTAATAGCGTCCTTAAAAGCCAACATACAAGAGTTCCTGTATATAAAGACAATCTGGATAATATTGTAGGGTTTATTCACATTAAAGATATTCTAATGAAGGGTGGTTCAGATTTTAATGTGAAAGACGTTATACGCGACGTTATTTATGTTCCACATTCTATGAAGGCCGTTAGCCTTTTTGTTAAAATGCAGTCTTCTAGAGTTCACATGGCTATTGTGCTTGACGAGTATGGTAGTACCGATGGTCTTGTAACAATGGAAGATATAATAGAACCTATAGTAGGTGATATTGAATACGAAAACGATGAGACTGCTATTCCTGATATTGTAAATATTTCAGACGATACAATTGAGGTGAATGCTAGAGTTTTGGTTCGAACCTTGGAGCGTACTTTGGGAGTAGTATTAAGAGACTCGTCTGCTGAAGAAGATTATGACACTATAGGGGGGCTTATTTTCGCTATGGTAGGAAGGGTACCGGTTGTAGACGAGGTTTTCCAACATAAAAGTGGTGCGGTTTTTACAATAAAAGAGGCCGATAATCGCTGCATATATAGGGTTATTATGGATCTCTCAGGCGTGAATAGGAATGCTGCTTGCTGATTGCGCCCTTATAAAGTCAGGACAGCAATATTCTCTGTGCCGCGTAATGCTCTTTTTTACAGGAATCTTGCTTTATTTGAGATATTAGTGCATGCCTATTTGCTGGAAAGGTTACTAAGCTAATTTCCCAAAGGTCTATTTTGGTGATTATGCGTATCCCAGAGAGTTTATCTTTTCTTGATGTTACTACTCTGTAGCCTATGGAGAGAGAGTTTATAATTCCCTTTCTTATCATGGAATAGACATCCCGTGCTTTTTGCAGTTCAAGATTCAACTGTGCAGTAGTCATGAGCCCGAATGAATTTTCTGTAAGTCTCATAATTTTTCCTATTGGATCTACGGTATTATGCTGCCATAGAAGAGCGACTTTTCTTCTTTTTAGAGATTCAGTAAATGCACCAGGTGCTATTATATCTTTTTGATTATCTACTCTATTGAATACGCTGGCATAGCCGCAGAATACACCTCCATCAGTACCTTTATTCTTTTCTTGTTTAAAATACATATACTTTTCCGCTTTTTTTGAAAGTTTGTTTTACTTATGGATAGTATTTCCCTCTTCTATAGGGTGTAATCCAAACGCAGATCGTTTTTCGTTTATTGTCATAAATGAGGCATTCTGAACGTACTGCCATAAACGTTGTCTTTTTTCCGTAAGAGCACTTATTGATTCTTTGTCATATGACAGAAATAAGTTATTCCCAAAGCATGGAACTAGCCAGGAGTTAAAATGGGACAATATACTCTCTAGCTGGGGAATAACCGTTTGTTCCCAGAGTGATAACCTCGCTTCCGACAAATTGCTATATGTGTTGTCGCCTGGTATTCCTATTAGCTGTGGAGGAACTCCGAAAGCCAATGCTATTTCTCGTGAGGAAATATTTTTGGATTCTATAAAGTCCATGTCTTTTGGCGTAAGGCTCATTTCCTTCCACTCCAGTCCGCCTTCAAGGAGAATGGGGCGCCCAGAATTTTTTTGTCCTGAATAGAAAGTCTCAATTTGGGATTTTAAACGCTGATATTGTTCTGCTGAAAGAGAGTTATTCCTACCATCCTTGTTATTAACTACTAATGCTCCGCTGGGCCTAGCTCCGTTTTGAAGCATCGCCTGATTCCAGGCACCAGCTTGATTATGCTGATCAATGCTGTAAGAAGCAGCTTCGATAGGAGAAAGGCCATACCAATCATTTAAGGGATGAAAGTTTTTGAGATGTAAGAGAGAATGGTGATGGAGAGAAGTGTGGTTAGTATGAA
>NZ_JAHLEX010000079.1 GCF_023476575.1 Anaplasma phagocytophilum
AATTGTTGTACCATAACAGTAGTACGCTACAAACAACCAGTATACAGCACATAAGACCTAGACAGCACGAGATATAACACTACTCTACCACCAGTGAGATATAACTCGAAGTACAGATCAGGCCTTTACCTCAGCACCCCTAGATATACCCATCCTACTCTATCTACTTCTTAAGAAAAAAGAAAATGTAGTCATATCTCCATCTAAGTCCAAGCACACACCCCGGAAAGGTAAGCCAACCTAACGATAGCAAATCAATTGTCACACAAGGACATCTCGAGCTATGAATCTCTAGTAAAGTAGTAGAAAAAAAGCGCTATCACTTTCCATTGCTTCAAAAGATGGACCTCCCACTCACTTCCCAGGATTTAAGAAAGTCACCCAATCCCTTATCGGTCAACGGGTGTAGAAATAGCTGCTTAAAAACAGACACCGGTACCGTAGCAACCTCAGCGCCAGCCCTCGCAGCCTCTAAAACATGCATAGGACCCCGCACTGAAGCAGCAAGAACCTGCGTCTCAAAACCATAATTACTATATACACATCGTATATCTCTTATCAACGCCGCCCCATCTCCCCCCAGGTCATCTATCCTGCCCATAAACGGAGAAACGTAAGTAGCACCCGCTTTCGCAGCCATTAACGCTTGAGTCGCCGAAAAACACAGCGTCACATTCACCTTTATACCATGCTCTCTCGCGAGAATGTTACATGCACATATACCATCAAAGGTCAACGGCAATTTTACTACGACATTTTTAGCGATTTTAGCCAGCTTTAGCCCCTCAGCGACCATATCGTCAGCATCAACGGAAACAACCTCCACACTGACATCCCCAGGCACAAGCCCGCATATTTCCTCAAGCAACTCCCTATACGGTTTCTCAGACTTTGATAATAATGCCGGATTAGTAGTAATACCGTCAACAGCACCGGTCTTGTAAAGCGTAGCCATACTATCTACATCTATCGTGTCCAAGAATATCTTCATGCTTTCAAGACCATATCAATAAACATCAAATCCCCTTTTGCAATCTCTGCAAGCAACCCAGCTCCATCAGCAGACTTCTTAATCTCTGCCCTAATACGCTCCAAGGCTTCCTTATTACTACTTCCGGCAAAAACTATAGCATCTGCTATAACTACGCATTCATTATCTTTCACAGTAAGTACAGCACTAGATACCAGCACCACAGTTTCCTCGCCTTTCTCATTTCGAAGGAGCAATGCCTGAGGAGGCAAGTCCATCACAGCCCCTTCATGATTCGCCATAACAACAAGCTCACCACTACCGGTTCGAGCAACAAGAGAACATATGCCTGCAAAACTACTCGTACAATCCGGCAAGACAAACTCTACGCTAAAGCTATCCATTAACAACCCTTACCACATTAACTACAAGTCCCAACACCAAAGTAAATCATAACTCCAAGACACATATTTCCTAACTTTCTTTGGGAAAAAATTATTTCAGAGTTTTTGCCTTCTCAACGGCAGCATCTATACCACCAACCATGTAAAATGCCGCTTCAGGCAGATCATCATACCGCCCTTCTACCAATCCTTTGAAACTACGTACTGTATCTTCCAATGACACAAAAACACCAGGATTACCCGTGAAGACTTCTGCTACATGGAACGGCTGCGATAAAAACCTCTGAATTTTCCGAGCCCTAGCAACCAATATTTTGTCCTCCTGAGATAACTCATCCATACCAAGTATCGCAATGATGTCCTGAAGAGACTTATACGTCTGCAGAATACGCTGAACCTCTCTAGCAACCTCATAGTGCTCGGCACCAACTACATCGACAGACAACGCCTGCGAAGTTGAATCTAAAGGATCCACTGCAGGGTATATACCGAGTTCCGAAATCTGCCTAGATAATACAGTAGTAGAATCGAGGTGCAGAAACGAAGTAGAAGGAGCTGGATCTGTCAAGTCATCCGCAGGGACGTATATAGCCTGAACAGAAGTAATTGACCCCTTATGAGTAGAAGTAATACGTTCCTGCATTGCTCCCATTTCAGAAGCTAATGTCGGCTGATACCCCACCGCAGACGGCACACGCCCAAGAAGCGCGGAAACCTCTGAACCAGACTGCGTAAACCTAAATACATTATCTACGAAAAACAGAACGTCCTGCCCTTCCACATCACGAAAATACTCAGCCATGGTTAATGCCGACAGCGCAACCCTCATTCTGGCACCAGGAGGCTCATTCATTTGCCCATACACAAGTACTGCTTGTGATTTTTCGCGCTCATCTTCATTAATTACTCCAGACTCCACCATCTCACGATACAAGTCGTTTCCTTCACGAGTACGCTCACCTACACCCGCAAAAACGGAGAAACCCTTATGTGCCCTAGCTATATTGCTTATCAACTCCATTATGAGAACAGTCTTTCCAACACCGGCTCCACCGAACAAACCTACCTTTCCACCCTTCAGATATGGAGCTAACAAATCAATTACTTTGATACCCGTTACCAAGACCTCAGTAGCAACTTTTTGCTCCGACAACTTTGGAGCATGAGCGTGGATAGCGTGATACTCGACATTTGCACCTACATCGCCAACTCCATCTATAGGCTCACCCAAAACATCAAAGACCCTACCCAACGTTTTACGTCCAACAGGAACAGAAATGGGCGAGCCAGTATTGATAAACTTATCCCCCCTAGATAGACCGTCGGTACTACCCATGGCAACACACCTAACAACCCCATCTCCGAGGTGCTGTGCTACTTCCAGAACCAACTGCTTTCCTTGGTAATCCTTTTCACTTCTCAAAGCATGTAAGATATCCGGCAGACCTCCGTGGGCAAACTCAACATCAACGACCGCAGGCATCACCCTGACAACTTCTCCAACACCTTCGCAGCCAGAATTCTGATTCACCTTACTAACTTCCTTTTTGACTTTCTTCATTCTATACCTAACCAAGAAGAGTTATCCACACGACAAAAACAGCCCACCGTAGGCATGCTAAAAACCAGATGTGCCCTTAGCCGGACTCGAACCAGCACACCCTCACGGGCAGTAGATTTTGAGTCTACCGCGTCTACCATTCCGCCATAAGGGCCGCATCAACGTACTGATACTACAATCTATTTTCTGCAAGTCAATCCCTACCTATATTGAAAACCCACGACATGTTTCTAGACCTTACCTTCTTATTGAAGTACATTTATACAGAAATTTGCCTAGTGTTAAGGTAGAACCTGCAGTTTTAAGTTTCTTGTATTCTATATACAATGTGTATGATGGTGTATGGCCAATATGCCAGTACCGGAGGAAGTTTATCGCGAGTACTTCCAATGGTGTATCGGCACATGATAGGCGCATGTAATTAGGTGCAAAAACTGGGAATTTCCCAATATACAAGGAAGGGAAAATGTGCTAGAAGAACTGTACGCTGCTTCACCATAATTGATGAAATTACCAGGCCTGCCATGTCGTACCATTTGTTGGATAAGAAGACTAGTGATTTTCTCATAGATGCGATAGAAGAGGAAAGAGCGGCGGATATTCGTGAGATTCTTGATAACGTTGATGGAGTGCAGCTTGCATCTTTCCTTCTTACCTCAACCATTAATCAAAGAAAAGGGCTTCTAAAATATGTTGGGGATGAGCTTGTTTCTGATACTCTGGTGCATCTCGTACCGGGACTGCGGCAGGAGGCTGTCAGTACTCTAGGTGTATCAAAAGTTGCAGCACTTATTGCCACCCTAGACAGCGAAGACATAGTTGTGGTGGTGGAAGACCTTAGTAAGGAGTACCAAGAAGACATACTGCGTCTACTTCCAGAAGAAAAACGTTTGCTTATTGGCGAGTTATTGTCATATCCAGAAAAAAGCGCCGGTAGGTTAATGCACAAGGACATTACTGTTGTTCCTGCACACTGGAGCATTCAACAGTTAACCACGTACCTTTGTGATAATGCTAAGCAAAATAGAAAATTTCATGAGATATTCGTAGTAAACCCTAAGTTGCAGCCCATAGGGATATTGTCTTTGGACGATGTGATAACGTCAAATAAGAGTTGTCTGGTCCAGCAATTGATGGACGAGGATATTAAGGTGATACGTCCAAGTACAAAACAAGAAGAAGTCTCAGAAATGTTCAGGCAGTACTCCTTATTGTCTGCGCCTGTTGTCGACAAAGAGGGTCGTATAATGGGATCTATTTTGGTGTACGACATAATAAACGTGGTACATGAGGAGGCGGAAGAGGATGCGCTTCATTTGGGGATGGTGTCTGATAGCGATATAAGTGCTCCGTTAATGAAGACAGTTTTTAGAAGAATGCCCTGGCTTCTAGTAAACCTATTGACGTCTACTGTAAGCTCTTTGGTGATAGGTTGGTTTAGCGATACGATAAAAAGCTTTGTGGCTTTATCAGTGATCATGCCTATGATTGCATCAATGAGCGGAAATTCCGGATTACAAGCTCTGGCCGTAACAGTACGCGCTTTGGCTACAAAACAGCTTACTTATAGAAATTCTAGGAGATTGCTACTAAAAGAGTTATGCGTAGGCCTTGTAAATGGGATAATAATTGCAGCAATAGCGTCTGTAGCTGTAGTGATTAGATTCAGAGATGTTTCTATAGAAGTGCTTTTTGCAATATCTATGATAATAACGTTTTCCATATCCACGTTATCCGGGGCGGCTGTTCCTATGCTGCTGAATTTTTTCAGGGCTGATCCCGCCATATCGTCCTCAATAATAGTGTGTGCGGCAAGCGATATAATGTCGTTTTTATTTTTCTTAGGGCTGGCAACGCTGTTCTTAATGTGATTACCTTTCATAAGGGAGAAGCTCTTCCAGAATACTGCAGAGTGTGCATTTTATGATACATGAGATTCCTTTTCCATATCCACGTTGTCTAGCTAGGCAGTTCTTGTGCTTTTGAATTTTTTCAGCGCTGACCACGCTATGTAGTCCACGATAATAGTGTTTACAGCAAGTCATATAGTGTATTTTATTCTTCTGAGGATTGGAGCTATTCTTATGTGATCACATTTTCCAAAGGGAGGATGGGACCTTTCCAGATAGTGACAGAATATGTATTGATGATACGGGTGATATTTTTCTCAAAGTAATAGGGGGATCTTATCTTGAGAAAACGTAGCATCCTTCAGTATTATGATGTATCTTCAAACTATATCATATTTTGAATTCAGGGTAGGGTACTCCTTCCTCAGTGTATTTCTCTGTCGATAATTGAGCGTTTTTTTGTAGAATAAATCGCATGAAAGGGGAAGTTTAAAAAAGGCGCGTGTTAAAAACTAGTGCCATTACGCAAAGCTCTCAACACTATGAAGTGCTTGGTACAAATTCATAAATATAGAAATCATCAAGGAATATCAAGACAATGAGAACGATCCGTACCGTATGTACCCAACCAGACTGATCCCCCATGCTGGGGGTACAAAACTCCCTTACTAAGGGCAAATACCCTAACCAGCACTGCTACATAGTGCCACAGTCACATAGATGGAAAGAGAAAAAAAGCATAAGACAGCACGCGACAGAAAACGCGTCGGGGTGGAGAGATTTGAACTCCCGACCCCTTGGTCCCAAACCAAGTGCGCTACCAAGCTGCGCCACACCCCGAGACCACGTCATGGTATAGCATACATGCTCTGGTGTCAAGAGCTCTACCAGTGGCTATGTAGCATTTCCTCATTAGTAAGTTTTCGGTAATTATGTGCTCCCTTAGTTTTTCTGTTATTATCCTGTTTTGAATACGCGTCTATATACGCTTATACCACAGTGTATACTGTTCCCAATACAGACATTATATGTGTGCAGCAGCTGCGATGTAATGTTGTTTTTATGATTCTTAGGGTATGAGCTATATCTAAAATGTTATCACCTTTCATATCATAAGGGAGTAGACCTTCTCAGTTTGGGTAAGAAGATGCATTTATGATGTATGGGTGATATTCCTTTTAAAGCTGCAGGGGATATCATCTTGAGAAAACGTTGCACCTTGCAAAACTATGATTAATACGCAAAC
>NZ_JAHLEX010000008.1 GCF_023476575.1 Anaplasma phagocytophilum
CCGGCGCTGCATCGTACGTTGTCGCGTTATTACCGTCGATCTGTGCATGAGTTCCACTACAAACCTTGGTATCGATGATAGGGTGAGAAATTTCAACAGCCTTAGCAAAGTGAACAATGTCCTTACCTTATTTATCTAATAATAAGGTCCTAGATATAAACTCGGTATCTGATAATAGAACTCAAGGCTACTGAATAACAAAGCTTGAGAATCCACTGAAATATGACCACTCTATTACTCACGCTCTATCCTGAAAACCTTATAACCTCCAATGCAGCATAGTCTGCGTAGAAGAAACGGCCCTAATCTCAACAACTTCACCCCCTTCAATAGTTTTAGCTAGTAACCCAGCCACTATTGTTTTTTCTTCGGGAGTGAGATTCTTTACTAGATCTTTAGCTACGGCTATGGCGTTCCCATTAGGGGTACCATCTTTGGCAGCTGAATTATATATCTTCCCCGTAGGCCAATTTTTACCATCTACTAACCCTACAGCACTCGCAAAAGTGCTCAAAAGGGCCTGTCCAGATCCAGCAGTACCCCCAAAACCGCTACATTGTGCCGTGTCTGTGTTATCACTGGGTACAGCTTTATACGTCGTAGAATTACTATCTGCCCCCTTCGCATGCTTTCCACTACAAACCTTGGTATCGATGATGGGATGAGAGATTTCAACAGCCTTAGCAAAGTGAACAATGTCCTTACCGTTTATTTTGGCAAGAGCAGCAGCAAGCTTGTCAGTCTGCCCAGTAACAACATCATAAGCTAACTCCTTAGCTAGTAGATATACTGTATCAGCTTCATCTTCCTTACTACCACTATCTCTAATTCCCTTAGTCTTCCCCTTTGAATAATAAGATTTATTACGGGGGCTTATGGTACCCCTAGCGATTCGTAGAAGATTAGGATACTTGTTGTCAATCCACACGTACAGTATTGAGGTTGCTATGAGATTCTATGCCCAACTCCCGCAGGGTGTACCCTACATCTCGTAAGACAATCATAACACCCGAAGCTAACTATGGAAAGGGTCGTAGTCACTCGTCTCATATTCTCATGAAGGTAGAAGAAACCGTCAGAACCTAAGACAATGCATTCCCTCTTTCGCCACTACCACCAGTTTATACATATAATGACGTGTCATTGTTTCTTCTTTCTAGCTCCCCGTCTTCTCAGCTTATAAACCCCACAGTTACCCCTACTTCTGCCCAGTCTCTTAGCCACAGAAATATTACAACTATACTAGCTCACCTTTTTATTTTTCGATTGTTCTACAGTACCCTGAGAAGGATTTAAATATAACTAGACTTTACCCCACTCAATCTCCACATCTCTAACCATCTCCCCAACATCCGAAGAGTGCGCAATGCGGACGTTTATATCAAATGGCACTACACCATCCAAAATATCAGGCCATTCCACTAAAACAAGATTGTTATCACAAAAATCAAAAAAGCCCACTTCCTGCACCTCCTTCAAAGTGGAAAGCCTATATAAATCCACGTGGTACAGAGAAAAAGAAGAAGGAGTACTATACTCATGAACCAAAGAAAAAGTAGGACTACCGAGGAAATATTCCCCCGAAAAGCAACTTATAACCTCCTTACTAAAAGCCGTCTTACCAACTCCAAGATTTCCCCTCAAAGCAACAACCATACCTCCTCGAAGACTTCCAGCAAACTCCCTAGCTACCCTTCTAAGAGATAACAGATCTAGACTTTCGTATCGGCAAGATAACATCATCGCCTACTATCGAAAACTCCTACCTGCGATCACCCATAAGATGAAGCATATGGACGAATATGTTGATATAAGAGAAGTACAAGCTAGTAGCACCTAGAATAGACATCTTTCCTACAGTATTACTATCACCATCATTAAAGCGGTAATACATATCCTTTATCTCTTGCGCATTTACTGCAGTGAGAGCTGTAAATACAAGAACAGCAACAACCGAAATAGCGAAATAAAGAGGACCACTCCTCATAAACAAGTTAACCACTGAGGCTATTATCAAACCCACAACACCCATAGTCAAAAATGTGCTAAACTTAGATAAATCTCTCTTAGTAGTATTACCATACCAGGCCATGGTTCCAAACATAGCAGAGGAAATGAAGAAAACCCTAGCAATACTATGAGACGTGTACACCATAAAAACGTACGACAACGACAAACCCATCATTGCTGAGAACCCCAGAAACACCATCATCATTGTCTGATAGCTCATCTTATGAACCCTCGCAGACATAACAAAAACAGTAATAACAGGAGCTAATGAAACTACCCAATGCAAAGGAGTTCCGTATATCGCAGCCATCAATCCCCCGGAAAGCGAGGCTATAAACGCAACAGCCCCAGTAATCCCCAAAGCCAATGCCATATAGTTATAAACGCGCACCAGGTAACTTCTCAGCCCCACGCAATAATAGGCACTCTCATACCTAACGTTATAACTATCCATAAAGTCCCCTACCTAAGTGACAATAACTCGGAAGTCTAACATACTCACACTTTGCACGCAATGAAAATAGGAACGATCCACTCCCACCCCCATTCAAAGCATTAACTATTACTCAACTAATATAGCTAAAGCAACATACCAAAAGCTTGAAAATGACTATAGAATACCGCAACCACAAGGAGACAAGGATAATCAGCACTCCAATAGAACCTTCCCCTTCTCAGCTCAGATAAATAAAGACAATTAACAATTCCCCTAAGGCAAATACTCTCCAATTAAAACCATGGCAATTTGCACCAAAGCACGCCCAGTACGACTCATATTATCAGCAACTAACCACATACTAAAGCCATAAGGAACCGTGTCATCCACTCTAAACCTAGAAACGTAAACCTCACCATCATTAACACACTCTATAGGAGTGGTATAGCTCATTTCACTATCTTTCTCTATCACCAAAATATCCGGCTCCTGACCCCAGGCTTCCAATATCTCATCCTTAGATATATAGCCACTAAATTCAACGTTAATAACCGCAGAGTGCACCACAAAAACAGGAACAAATACGCAAGTGGCAGTCACCCCTATTCCACCACCCAAAACCTTTACAGTTTCATTAGAGATATTCCGTTCCTCTTGAGTAAAGTCACCATCAGTAAATTCTCCAACACATGGAATACAATTAAAAGATACCTGCCTAGGAAACTCACGCGGCTTAACCCTGCTATTCATGAAAATAGATTTAGTCTGATCATAAAGCTCATTCATTGCACTCCTGCACGCATGAGATACAGAATGATAAGTGGATACAACCACCCGCTCTACCTTCACCAACTTATGCAGAGGAAATAAAACTTCTATCAACTGAGATGCCATGCTACATGGTGTTGCTATGATATTTCCATCCTTATACATACCTATACAGTCACCGTTCACCCCAGGAACAATTAGCGGAACCCCTGTCTCCATGCGCGAAAAAGAAGAGCTGTCTATAACAACACACCCCTTATCAGCTACTTCTCTAACATACCTCTCAGATATCGCATCAGTAGCAGCGAATATAGCTATAGAAGCCTGAGAAAAGTCATACTCATCCAAATTTTCACATGTGAGATTAAATTTCTCTCCATAACTAACACTCTTCCCAACAGAATCGGAATAAGAAAGAGCAATAACATTACTATAAGAAAAACCCGTCTCACTCAGGGCATTCAAAACCACCCGCCCCAGCATAGTGGTAGCGCCGACTACAGCTATAATATGATCCATACCTAGAAATAAAAAGACATCAAAGAACTAATGAAGCCCTTGTTGTAGTCCATAGACTTTCTAAAAGCATCATCAAAAGCTGCCTTTATCAAGTCCTCAACCACAAAAGCTTTTTCCCCAAGAAGAGCCGGATCTACCTTTACTTCTTGTACTTTATACTCCACAAGATTTGACAAGAGTATCTTAACAGACACCCTTCCACCGAGAGACTGCCCCTCAAAAGACTTTGGCTCTTGATAAACCTTCAGCTCAGACAGCTTTTTCTTCAGAGCATCTTGCAAATCTGCAAATTTCTGATCATCAAAAGACATAAAGATACCCCTCAGACATCAAAACACTTAAAGCTCACAACAGAAGCACCATCGAAGTTTTTCACAACATCAACTACAGCCTCATCATCATCCGGATTGTACACCTTACCCCGGTCATTTACATCATTATTTTTTCTTTCCCCCGAAACACCGCCTATAGTCATAACAGAACTATTGGACGGAGAAGCACCATTCCACCCTGACACACCCGCAGCACCCAAAAGCTCTCCTCTTCCCGACCATCCGGAAGGAGGCATATCTCCATACTTCGAAGATATAGAATGAGCTATCTTTTGAGGAGAGGGTAAATCACTCAAGTAACATAACCTGACTATCAACATCTCACCAGCTTGTTCAGGACTTTCAGAATTCTTAATCTCCTGTATTCCATGGAGAACCAACTGCCACAATCTAGAAAGAAAAGGAGTCGAACCAGACTTTTCAGTAGTAAATAATTCCTCCCCTAAACCATGGTGCAAATCCTTATCAATGGAACACATGCAAAGTTCATAAACAACCCGCTGCATTCCCTCAAAAATTATTACCGGTGTGCTAGTATTACATAACTCTCTAAAGCCATATATAGCGCTCTTTACGTCACTACCTATAGTATCCCTTACAATCCCTTCAAGCGTCTTCTTATCAACACAACCAAGTAACTCTCTTACTTCCTGTAGAGAAATTTTGTTATTAGTATAAATGAGAGCCTGCTCTAGCAGAAAAAGAGAATTTCTAACAGAACCAGAAGAATTCTCAGCTATCAGCATCAGACTATTTTCATCATGAGCTATGTTCTCTTTAGCCGATATTTTTACAAGATGATCGTATAACTGCTTAACCGATAGCTTACTTAAATCCAATCTCAAGCATCGAGACGCTACGGTTACAGGAATCTTTCTAACTTCTGTTGTAGCCATAATAAATTTTGCATGCTGAGCCGGACTCTCTAAAGTCTTTAATAACGCATTAAATGCACTAGTAGAGAGCATATGTACTTCATCTATGATATAGACTTTAAACCTAGAGCTTACGGGAAGATAGTTAGAACTCTCTAGAATAACCCTAATATCATCTACACTAGTATTACTAGCAGCATCCATTTCCACAACATCTGGGTTATGAGAGTTTTTAATAGAAGTACAAGTAGCACACGTCCCACAGGGCGACGAAGTAGGACCATTTTCACAATTTAGACAAAGCGAAACTATTCTTGCACATGTAGTTTTACCAACGCCACTAGCCCCCACCATCAGTAAAGGAGTACTAAGATTTCCGACAGAAAAAGAATTTCTCAGTATCCGAACCAAGACATCCTGACCAACAAGATCATCAAAGTTGCTCGGTCTGTACTTCAGCGCCAAATTCACCAGTGCACCACCTTTAGCAGAACCCAGTGGACAGCGCAACCCGAATACTCAATGCTACGGCTGCTTTATTTCTAACCTGACCGACTTCACACGAAACCCGCTCGCACTGCCCACTACCTTTTAGCACAATTCGCTCACAAATTCCAACAATGTTTAAAGTCCATATGGACTTTATAAAAATTTCTGCGCTATTAAGGCGACATCCAGCATTCTATTAGCAAAAGCCCACTCGTTATCATACCAAGCAACCACGCGAGAGAAGTTGGCATCATTGACGTGAGTTTCGCAAAGATCAAAAATTGCACTATAGGTAGTGTGATTAAAATCCACTGACACTAACATCTCCTCAGTGGCTAAGAGCACATCTTTCCTAATATCAGCAGCTTTTGATAATGCATCATTTATGGAAGAGCGTGTCACTTTTACAGAAGGAACAAAAGTGAAATCAACCATAGATACATTAGGGGTAGGAACCCTTACCGCAGCAACGGAAATTGTGCCGTCTAAGTGAGGGAAAAGTAGAGACAATGCCTTAGATGCACCGGTAGAAGTGGGTATCATAGACAAACCACACGCTCTAGCTCTACGAAAATCCTTATGGCTCCCATCTACATGATTCTGGTCATTAGTGTATGCATGAACAGTAGTTATAAAACCACCATCTATTCCAAATTCACGATCAATAGCTCCCACAACATGAGCAGCACAGTTTGTAGTGCATGACCCTACAGAAATAACCTTATGATCGTTGGTAATACTGCCTTCATTTATACCGTATATCACTTGCAAATCAGCACCATCCACAGGAGCGGAAACTATAACCTTTTTTACAGTACCCCTAATATGTTTAGCAGACAGAGGCTTTTTATTAAACTTCCCCGTACATTCAAAAACGACATCCACCCCACATGAATCCCAAGGAATATTTTCAGGGTCTCTTTCGCAGAAAAACTTTATTTTCTTGCCATTAACAGAAAAAAAGTCTTCTCCTATCTTTTCTATCGCGTGCTCATACACGCCATGCACTGAATCATTCCTTAGCAAATGACGATGTAAATCTATGCTTGAAGACCCATTAACTGCAACCAACTCAATCTCTGAACTACTATTTACACTGCATAACAACCTAAATAAACAGCGACCTATCCTACCAAGGCCATTTATCCCCACTCTAATCATCACAAATTATTAACAATCAGATAACATTTTAGTCTGCCATTCACGCAAGGTTTATGCAACTAATTATGCGTCACACCACAGGGTAAATTTTGCAGTGACAAGCTTAATATCCGTTTTGCATTCTGGAGATTGGTGATTTTGAAATTTTGAAGATTGCCTATCCAGGATTCTATATATTAGATATTAACGGTAAGGACATTGTTCACTTTGCTAAGGCTGTTGAAATCTCTCATCCCATCATCGATGGCAAGGTTTGTAGTGGAACTCATGCTGCACTAGAGACTGGGAAGGGTAAAAAGTATACTGCGGACGTGAAGAGTAGTGATACAAACGGAGATAATACTGCGCAGTGCAGTGGTTTAGCTAACAGCGCGGCCGAAGCTACTCATAAGTTTCTGAGCAAGTTTGTAAGCCTCACGAAGATAGGGGAAGGTAGAAACTGGCCTACAGGTCAGGCAGCGGGTACGACCGCCAACGCTATCACGATGGGGGCACCTAATAGTAACGCCACAGCGGTAGCTAAAGACCTGGTCAAGGAACTCACCCCCGAAGAAAAAAACATAGTGGCTGGATTACTTGCTAAAACTATTGAAGGTGGTGAGGTTGTTGAGATTAGGGCGGTTTCTTCTACTTCAGTCATGGTTAATGCTTGTTATGATCTTCTTAGTGAAGGTTTAGGTGTTGTTCCTTATGCTTGTGTTGGTCTAGGTGGTAACTTCGTTGGCGTTGTTGATGGTCACATCACTCCTAAGCTTGCTTACAGGTCAATCACTAATGTTATTAGCACCAAACCCCATGTAGAGTACCAGCTTTACATATCACGCACGTCAATAGTTGCTTCTCACTTAGATGTTCGCCCAACATAAATCTAAAAACTCATAGATTGTTCAAACATCTTCTCCTAAAGTATGCGTCACTTTATAGGTGTTTCGTACATCTCAAAAGTGTTCGTGCATACATATTCGTAAGCTTATCTTGTGGCATTTGTTTAGAGAAAATGGTGAAATATACCTACCGTATAGAGAATGTGGCGTGATTATAAGAGCACGTAAATCAGGGTGCTTCCAATACAATAAACAATACTATCTTCCATAGCTACAAGCATGTTGCACTTAAACTCCATCTTGAGAATTGGTAGGGTTTCCATCAAAATGTGAGTTATATCCTCATACTCTACATTACATTATGTCATGAGTATCATGATAAAACACCTTAAAGGTATGCACGGGCTAATACGCAACACTACACACAATCACCAATTAACCGGAGAGCTCAATAGTCAGTAACAAGCCCTTAAAAGCGTCTGTTCACGGCGCTGTTAAGTAGGTTGAGCAGCTTTTGTTTGTACTCTGAATCAGGAAAATGATAGAGTTGCTTTTCTGCAATAGCTATGTACTCCTTGGCAAGTTCTACAGACTTTTCTATTGAATTGTGTGCTACGATATAAGAGAAAGCAAGATCCGGATCAGGGTGCTCTCTAGATAATGCACTACGTAATCCTATGCGATCTTTTTCCGATGCACTTTCATAAGCTATAATTAATGGAAGAGTTACCTTGCCACTCACGATATCATTGTACGTACGCTTCCCTAATTCATTTTGATTCGCTGTATAGTCCAAGATATCATCCAAAATTTGAAATACTATACCAAAATTAAATCCCCAATCCCTAAGAGCACTTCGCTGCAGCGTTCCCACATCGTGTAAAACAGCGGCAGATTCACACGCTGCCGAAAACAGGGCAGCAGTTTTGGAAGATATAATCTCTAAATACTTGGTACGCGAAATATCCAAACTAGAGCTATGTACCAGTTGTTGCATTTCTCCAGAGACTATAATACTCGCAGTGTTCGAGAGCACAGATAGCAACTGCATGCTATTACACGAGACTACCCACTGAAAAGCAGTTGCGAAAAGGAAATCCCCCACCAAGATGCTTGCCTTGTTTCCCCAGATCCTGTTCGCAGTTTCCACTCCGCGACGCATGTCACTCTTATCCACCACATCGTCGTGCAGCAAAGTAGCGCTATGCAAAAACTCTATAGCGGCAGCAACCACTATTCTTCTTTCATCGCCACAACCCAACATACCGCAAACAGCCAAAAGTATGACCGGCCTAGTCCTCTTTCCACCAGACAATATGAGATGTTGTATTATGTCAGCAATAAGCTGAACTTCACTATGCCGCTGTTTTGCAATAAGACTCTCCATCCCCTGCAATTCAGAAGCAACAAGAAGCTTCAAATCATCTAACGCACTGGAAAAAGTATTAGGCACCTCCATCCTCTCCACTTACTCGCGTGCGCTGCCCAACGAAAGGTAATCAAGCGCGACAAACCTGCACCCAAACGAAACCACTAACAAGCACCTAAAGGCTAAGCACTTAGCGCTGTCTCAACACCCGATAGACCACACCGCTATAATGCGTAATAGTTCGAGAACTCTACTGGATGCGGATGAATACGCAACTCATGAGCTTCCTGCCCTTTTAGCTTTATGTAAGCATCTATTTGATCATTCGTGAAAACACCACCTTCTATGAGGAAATCTCTATCCTTATCTAGAGCTCCCAAAGCCTCTTCCAGCGAAAAACAGACTGAGGACAAACCCTGAACTTCATCCTCACTCATGTCATATAGTGACCTACCTTGCACTTCTGGCGGCATAATCTTGTTCTTTATACCATCCAACCCAGCCATCAGCTGCGATGCAAAACACAGGTATGGATTTGCTAACGGATCGGGAAATCTCACTTCTATACGACGCGCCGTAGCACTATTACTTGGCACGAAAGGCACGCGCACCGCCGCGGAACGATTTCCGTGAGAATATGCAAGCCATGTCGGAGCCTCAAAATTTGGCACAAGACGCTTGTAACTGTTGGTAGATGGGTTGGCAAAGGCATTTAGTGCCTTCCCATGTGCAAGTATGCCACCAATATAGTAAAGACACGCATCTGAAAGCCCTGCAGTGCCCTTATCACCAGCAAATACGTTGCTACCATCCTTCCACAGCGACTGATGACAGTGCATACCACTACCACTATCGCCCACTACCGGCTTAGGCATAAAAGTGACACTTTTCCCGTATGAGCCCACCACATTTCTAAGCACATATTTACACTTCTGCACACTATCAGCAGCGGCAACTAACTCGTCATGATGGAATCCAACTTCGCACTGAGACGAAGCAACTTCATGGTGATGCAGCAACGGCTTAACGCCCACTTCACCCAGCATCGAGAGCGCCTCAGAACGCATATCGTGAGAAGAGTCCATCGGCGAAGAACACAGATACCCCCCTCTTTCCTTTAAACCATAACCATGACTCGAATCAAACCTCCTTGATGCTCCCGACGGGCACTCCACCGATGTTAATTTGAAAAACGAATTATGTGACTCCGTAGAAAAGCGCACACGATCAAAAACAAAAAATTCAACCTCTGGTCCGAAAAAGCACTTATCCGCAACAGATGTTGATGCCAGATAGTGATGAGCTTTACGTGCTGTATACCTAGGATCACGCGAATAGTCAGTGCGGTCACTAGGACAAACAACATTACAGATTACAGACAACGTTGCCTGCGCCGAGAAAGGATCTGCAAACGCAGTGCTTATGTCAGGCACCAAAAGCATATCAGAAGCCTCAATGGGCTGCCATCCTGGCACTGAAGAACTGTCAAAAGCAACACCAGATGTAAAAACCCCTGGATCTAAAAAATTGGTGCTATGAGTGATGTGATACCACCTCCCTAGCAAATCAGTGAACCGCCAATCTATAAACTTGATTCCGTGCTTTTCTACGTAGTCCAGCAAGTCTTTTGTGAATAGGAACATAACCCAAGGTCCCGAAGATATTGGTAAACAAAAGTCCTTAGAGCTTAACAAATTTCTAATGACGTGGCAACATTGGTAAAGAGTCACTTGATAGCAATATTTTTTTCGGTAATTGTGTAGCATAAGGTTTTTGACTTTGTGTTGCAAAGACGTTACTATGCGGGCATGTTTTCGTTGACGGGGTCCTGTAGCTCAGTGGTAGAGCAGGTGGCTTTTAATCACCGTGTCGCGCGTTCGATTCGCGCTGGGACCACTCTACGTGGTTATTATGCTTGTGATGGCTTCTTAACACATGGGATTTAATTCTGAATTTCTAGCTACTCTCGATGCGCGGGGTTATCTTCACCAACTAACTGATGCTGCAGCTTTAGACAGTATAATGGGATCTAGGTCAGTGACAGCATATATTGGCTTTGATTGTACAGCTAGCAGCCTGCATATTGGAAGCCTGATGCAGATTATGCTTCTCAGGTATCTCCAAAAATTTGGGCATAAGCCCATTGTGCTTTTAGGAGGTGCCACCACTAAGGTAGGTGATCCTTCGGGTAAGGAGAAGACGAGAGCCATGCTCTCCGAGGATAATATATCTGCAAATAAAGAGGGCATGCTAAGAGTAATTAAAAAATTTCTGTTAGAGGACGTTATAGTTGTTGATAACTCTGAATGGCTTGATAATCGTGCTTATCTGGATTTTTTAAGGGAAGTTGGTAGTAAGTTCTCAGTAAACGTAATGCTGGGTCTTGAGAGCGTAAAGAGTCGCCTAAGCAGGGATCAGCAACTAAGTTTTTTGGAATTCAGCTACGTGCTGCTTCAGTCATACGATTTTGTGGAACTACACAAGAGATATGGTTGTACTTTACAGATAGGTGGGTCCGATCAATGGGGTAATATCGTTAGTGGTATTGATCTGGCAAGAAAGATGGGATGTCCACAGCTCTACGGAGTGACCACTCCATTGCTGCTTAATAGTTCTGGAGCTAAAATGGGGAAGACTGCCGATGGTGCCATCTGGTTAGATGAAACTTTGTATAGCCCCTATAATTATTGGCAGTATTTTCGTAATGTTCCCGATCAGGATGTGGGCCGATTGCTTAGATTGTTTACGGAATTGCCTCTTAGTGAAATAGCGAAGCTGGAAGCCTTGAGGGGAGAGGAACTGAATGAGGCAAAAAAGATATTGGCCACAGCGGTTACTAGTATATGCCATGGTGCTGCGACGGCCCTGCAAGTTGAGAATCAAGCACTAAAAGTTTTTGAACACAACGATCATGGTGAACTGCGTAGTATTGCCTTTAGTAGAAAGACTCTAGGCCAGGGCATCCCTATTTCCAAGTTGCTCCATATGTGGGGGCTTGAGGAGAGTGTTAGTGCTGGGCGAAGGCTCATCAGGGGAGGTGGATGTAAAATTAATGGTGATGTTGTCTTAGATGAAGAGAAGCTCTTGAATTGCGAACATTTTGACGATAACGGTGGATATGTTGCTGTATTTTGTGGTAAAAAACGTCGTCTTAAGGTAGTATTAGAAGACTAATAGCAGCATCGCATCAGTAGGGCTCTTTTTTGCGCATTCAGAACTGCTTTTAGACATGTATTTATGACCTGCAGTGTGGAGTATGGTGTAACTCAGCTGTTGTTTTGCAGGCTTTCGTGTCTGAACGCAGGTTTTGAGGTTGTGTTCAATACCATGAAAGTTAGTTATCAGTGGCTGAAGTGAGGAGCGCTGTGTCGAAACTGGATGATACGTTTGCATTACACGGGATTAGTTGCGGTATATTGCAGCGATTAGTAGTAAAGCGCAGCATGTAGTTGTATTATCATAATAAATGTCAAGTTAACTCCTATGATAGATTACGAGGAAGTGTTTCGTGAGAGAATCAATGGCATAAAAGAAGAAGGTAGATACCGGGAATTCACGGGGTTCCGTCGTGTTCCTGGTAGGTTTCCATATGCTATTGAGTGCCAAACAGAGAGGGTAGTTACACTATGGTGTAGTAATGATTATCTAGGAATGAGTCAGCACGAGAGTGTGTTATCTGCCGCTAGAAACCTCAATGTTAATGTAGGTGCTGGGGGAACTAGAAATATTTCCGGCACTACTGAGGAAGTTATTGAGCTCGAACGTTCTCTTGCAGATCTACACAACAAACCTGCAGCGTTGGCTTTTGTGTGTGGTTACGTTGCGAACCAGACAAGTATAAGCACTATTTTGGCCACAATTCCGGATGTTGTGGTTTTTTCAGATGAGAAAAATCACTCTTCCATGATTGAGGGGATACGTGCTGGTAACAGAGTAAAACACATATTCAGACATAATGATGTAGAGCATTTGGAAAGTTTGCTAAAGGCCGCAGGATCTAGTCCTAAGATTATACTCTTTGAGTCCGTATACTCTATGGATGGGGATATAGCTCCTATCAAGGAAATATGTGATTTGGCAAGCAAGTACAATGCTATAACATATCTCGATGAGGTGCACGCTGTAGGATTATATGGTGCTCGTGGAGGAGGCATATCGGAGATGGAAGGCCTCACGGATAGGATTTCCGTTATACAGGGCACCTTATCCAAGGCTTTTGGTGTTATGGGAGGTTATGTTGCTGCATCAAAGAGCCTGGTAGACGTTATCAGAAGTTTTGCTCCTGGATTCATATTTACAACGGCGATATCACCGTTGATAGCCGCATCGGCCCGTGCAAGTGTTGAGCATTTAAAAAACAGTAATGTAGAAAGAGAGAAGCATAGGGAAGTGATAGCAAAAGTGAAGAGTGCTTTGCTTCAGGCTGGTATTGAGTTTCTGATGACTGACACTCATATAATTCCTGTTATCATAGGGGACGCAACAATATGCAAGCAAGTTTCACAAGCTCTGTTGCGTGACCATGGAATATATATTCAATCCATTAATTACCCTACTGTGCCGTTGGGGACTGAGAGGCTCAGAATCACGCCGACCCCGTACCATGCAGATGAAATGATAGATCACTTAGTCAAAGGACTACGGGAGGTGTTTTCTAGGTTTTCGGTACCTGCAGGAAGGAGTTATGCGTATTTTGAGGCATTAGGTAAGTCGAAAGAAAGCCGTTAATCATATAGTATAGGAAAAGGGGCATTCAGATGCGTGGTTAGGCTGTTACACTAACAAATAAAAGTCACGGTGGTATCAGCCAGCATATTTAAATCTGAAGGTAGGAGAGAGTTTAAAGCTATAGTCTCATAGTGTGACAGTCGCGTAGCCAGTATGGCAAAAAAACTTACTATATGTGTCAACCAAATCCAAGCACTACAGTTACTATTTAAGGTAGGAATACTGGAATACAGAGCAGAGTTTAGCAAGATAAGAGATTTTAGTATAAGGGAGAGTAACGGAGAGACTAGGGCAGTGTATCCATACTTAAAGGATGGTAAGAGTGTCAAACTTGAGTCTAACAAGTTTGACTGGAATACACCCGATCCTCGGATTGGGTTTAAGGACAACATGCTTGTAGCTATGGAAGGTAGTGTTGGTTATGGTATTGGTGGCGCCAGGGTTGAGCTTGAGATTGGTTACGAGCGCTTCAAGACTAAGGGTATTAGAGATAGTGGTAGTAAGGAAGATGAAGCTGATACAGTATATCTACTAGCTAAGGAGTTAGCTTATGATGTTGTTACTGGGCAGACTGACAAGCTTGCTGCTGCTCTTGCCAAAATAAACGGTAAGGACATTGTTCACTTTGCTAAGGCTGTTGAAATCTCTCATCCCATCATCGATGGCAAGGTTTGTAGTGGAAGTCATGCTAAAGGGGGGGACACCGATGCGACGACGTATAAAGCTGTACCCAGTGCTACCACAGACACGGCACAATGTAGTGGTTTTAAAGACACACAGAAGAGACACCCGTTTAGTGAGTTTGCAAAGGTATTGGGGCTGAGTGAGGGTAAGAATTGGCCAACAGGGAGTTGGTATGACAGCGGCAGCTTGAAGTCAAATGAGCAAAACAGCAACGCCACAGCGGTAGCTAAAGACCTGGTCAAGGAACTCACCCCCGAAGAAAAAACCATAGTGGCTGGGATACTTGCTAAAACTATTGAAGGGGGTGAGGTTGTTGAGATTAGGGCCGTTTCTTCTACTTCAGTCATGGTCAATGCTTGTTATGATCTTCTTAGTGAAGGTTTAGGTGTTGTTCCTTATGCTTGTGTTGGTCTAGGTGGTAACTTCGTTGGCGTTGTTGATGGTCACATCACTCCTAAGCTTGCTTATAGGTTAAAGGCTGGCTTGAGTTATCAGCTTTTCTCTATTTTTATAACATCTGAGGAAAGTACCTTGATGAATCTAGAGGCATCAAAATAGTAGTAGTGCGACATTGTACACAGTACAAGTAGTCTTCAAAAGCTATTTTTAGAATACTTATTATAGCTTTCTTGTGTAAAAAATTGATAAGTTAAGTATACGGGAGTAGAATTACCTCCTAGTCACGAAAACTCTCTGAGATATTGTGAATATTGATGACACGTTTATTCTACTTGGTGTGATTTATGCTGCGCATGGAGTGCGTGGGTGTGTAAAGATCAAGACTTTTACTCATGATCCATCTGATATAGCTTCTTATGGCCCCCTTACGGATGGTTCTGAGTTATTGAAAGTGTTTGTGGTGTCAGTCATCAAAAATGGTTGCGTCATTGCCAAGATTAGCGGAATAGATGACCGATGTTCTGCTGAAGCGTTGAAAAATAAGAGGCTTTATATACCTTCTTCTTGCTTGCCGAAGCTGAAAAATGACGAATTCTATAAGGATGAACTAATAGGATTATCGGTGAAGCTACCGGATGATACGATATTTGGAATAGTAACTGAAGTGTTCAATTTTGGCTCAGGTGATATAGTAGAAATCTCTACGCCTCAAGGAAAGAAGACGATGTTTTCTTTTACTTCGAATATTTTCCCATCCATAGATATGAAAACACGAGAAATGACTATCGTGCCTCCAGAAATTGTTGGAGCATACAAATGATCTTCAACGTTCTAACAATCTTTCCGCAAATGTTTCCCGGCCCTCTTGGCGTATCTAATCTGGGTTCTGCTCTGAAAAAAGGGCTGTGGACATTGAACGTTTTTGATATTAGAGCCTTTGCGAATAATAAACATAATACTGTTGATGATACCCCTTATGGAGGGGGACCAGGTATGCTTCTAAGGGCTGATGTGTTGGGAAGATGTATAGATGAAGTTTTGTCTTTGCATCCAAATACTAAACTTATGTTTACTTCTCCTCGAGGTGTAAGTTTTACTCAAGATATCGCTAGACAAACTATGAATTTTGACAATATAACCTTACTCTGCGGGCGCTTTGAAGGTATTGATGAGAGAGTGGTAGATTTTTACAAATTGCAAGAAGTTAGCATAGGAGATTATGTTCTCTCTGGCGGAGAGTTAGCTGCGATGGTAATTATCGACACGTGTGTTAGAATGGTGCCAGGAGTTATAGGTAATGCAGAGAGCTTAAAGCAGGAAAGTATGGAGGGTAGTCTTGAATACCCCCAGTATACTAGGCCAGCTTCCTGGAAAGGAATGGAAGTTCCAGAGGTCCTTCTTACTGGGAATCATGGGGAAATAGAAAAGTGGAGACGAGATGCCTCTCTTGCGATTACTGCTTCAAGACGACCGGACTTGCTAAAAGATAGATATAGTAAAAATGACGTGGATTAGAAAATGAGTGGGTTACTTGAAAAGTTTAACAATAAACAAATAGAGCAGTTACGCCTTGCTACGAACCTAGATGTACCTGAGTTTCGTCCAGGAGACACTGTAAAGGTCAACATTAACGTTTTCGACGGTGTTGGCTGGAGGATTCAGACATTTGAGGGAGTGTGCATAAAGAAGAGGAATAGAGGGTTACATTCTTCTTTTACACTGCGTAAGATTAGTCACAATGAAAGTATACAACTGCAAGTGTTTACACATTCTCCAAACTTGAAAAGTGTAGAGCTCGTTCGTACTGGTAAAGTCCGTAGAGCTAAGTTGTACTACTTGCTAGAATTGTTTGGTAAAGCTGCTAGGATTAAAGAGAGAACCGCAACACGCAAGAAGACTGCTTAATTTGGTTTGTGGTGTAGTTATTCCTTGGAGGTTTCTCGTAGTATTATCTCGAGGGCTTTTTCTGCAGTTTTATGTTGGATTTCGTGCCGTGTTAGGTTGCCGAATTGAAATGAGAAGATTGCTGTTTTGTCGTCTCTCCTTGCATATCCTATAAACACGGTACCTACTCCTTCTTCATTTGTTGTGTCTTGTATGTGTTTTGCATGTCCTGCTATCCCTGTTATTGAGATGGCCACATCTGCTCTTTTTCTTGCTTTCATTATTCCTTCTGCCATGAGTACAGCTACTTCTTTGCTGACAGCTCCATAGTTTTTTATATATTCTTCTGGAATACCTAGGAAATCAGTTTTTGCTGAGTTTGAATATGTAACTAAAGAACATTCTAATACTCTAGAAGCACCGGGAACTGTAGAAAACAAATAGGAAAGGAAGCCTCCTGTGCATGATTCAGCAAATGCTATGTGTTTTTCTCTATTATGGAGCAACATGACGCAGGTTTCTGCTTTTTTTATGAGTTCAACACTAATATTCATATAAAACGTGCCCATACATAGAAATGTACTATTATACTAGTGTTTCCTTTGAAAGATGCCAAAGATGATAAATATTACCACTTCTTATTATGGGAATGATAGATCATGTAGCTTCTCTGAACCTATAACTGCGTCAGTGGTGGTTTCAACCATGTTTTCAGACATTGCAGAATCTGTAATAGCAATTTACATAGATGGAGAAGTATGTGATCTTGCAAGCATAATAACTGCCAGTGCCGTAATTGATCCTGTGCTGATCGACTGTGAAGAAGGAATAAATATCTTACGCAAGAGTACTGCGTTTATAACCGCCATGGCACTAAGCTCAGTTGTTCCGAACATGAAGTTGGCTGCATGTGCTGAGACGGCAGACGGGTTCTATTTGGATTTCGATTCTGAGACTAAATTATCAGAAAAAAGCTTCGAAGACATTGAGAAAAAAATAGAAGAGATTGTACGCAAGGACGAAAAGTTTGTTAGGGATACTTGGTCAAAGAAGGAAGCTACTACTTTTTTTGAAAATAACTCTGAGACTTATCAACTTGAAATTCTGGAGCGGAGTACGCAAGAGACTGTTGTTGTTTATCGTTGTGGTAGCCATATTTTCCGGGATCATGGCCCTTTAGTTCCATCAACTAAATATATAGGAGCTTTAAAGCTTACAAAGTTGTCAGGTGTATACTGGCTAGGAGATAGTAAAAATAAAATGCTGCAGCGCATATCTGGGGCTGTTCGGGAAAACAAGGAAGCACTTGATGCATATTTTAAACTTTTAGAAGAAGCAGAAAAAAGAGATCATCGCAGAATAGCGAAGGATTTGGAGTGGTTTCACATACAGAACGAAGCACTTGGGCAAGTATTTTGGCATGATAAGGGATGGACGTTGTACCGTACCATAGAGGAATATTTAAGGAAAAAGCTTCGAGAGAATGGATATACAGAAATAAAGACACCCATAATGTTGGATCGCAAGCTCTGGGAAAAGTCAGGACATTGGGAGAAATTCCGTGAAAACATGTTTATAGTCAGTGATCAAAACTCACAAGAGTTGGCTATAAAGCCTATGAACTGTCCTTGCCACGTTCAGATATTTAAATCAAAAACAAGGAGCTATAAAGATCTGCCTATACGTATGGCTGAATTTGGAATGTGCCATAGAAACGAGCCTTCTGGTTCTTTATATGGACTGATGAGAGTTAGGGGATTTACTCAAGATGATGCACATATTTTCTGCACACATGATCAAATACGTGACGAGGTGAGAAAATTTTACAAACTTTTAGTAGAGGTATACAACGACTTTGGTTTCAAGAACATAGATGTAAAGCTATCTGACCGTCCTGAGGAGAGAATAGGAAGTGATGAGATGTGGGATATGGCAGAGCGTTCTCTCATGGATTCCATGGATGATGAAGGTGTTAAGTACACTATAAATAAGGGCGATGGTGCATTTTATGGTCCAAAATTGGAGTTTACCTTAAAAGACGCTCTTGGAAGAAATTGGCAGTGTGGAACCATACAGTTAGACTTTGTACTACCAAGTCGTTTAGGTGCATACTATGTTGGTTCTGATGGAAATAAGCACCATCCTGTCATGGTCCATAGAGCGATACTAGGAACCCTGGAACGTTTTATAGGAATTTTGATAGAAAGTTATGCTGGTAATCTTCCGGCTTGGTTGGCACCAGTACAATTGGAAATTTTAACAGTGAATAGTGACGCCTTGGAATACGCAACTACTCTTACAAACAAGGTGAAGGAGTTAAACATTCGTGTAGAATTGAATAGTGGAGAGGAAAGTATCGGTCAAAAAATACGTAAAGCCATTTTTAACAAAATTCCTGTAGTATGGGTGGTTGGATCGGCGGAAACGGCTGACTGTACGGTATCTGTACGTCATTACGGTACGAGCAATGCGTGTAGCATGGAGGCTGATAAAGCGTTGAAAACGTTGGTGACTTATGTTAGCATCCGTCAGGTGCTTTAGTGTTTAGGTAAGTGGGTTAAAAGTGGATAAGAAAGGTCCTAGAATAAACGATGCTATCACTACGAAGAAGGTTCGTCTCGTTGACGAGAGTGGAACTATGGTTGGGGTAGTAGACATAGAAGAGGCTTTGGCTGTTGCAGCTCGTGCTGGTATGGACTTGGTTGAAGTTGTCAGTGAGGGCGAGTATCCAGTTTGCAAGGTATACAACTACAGTAAGCAAAAGTACAACAAGAAAAAACATGGTGTAACTAAAAAGCATAGGTCTTCCGCTGTCAAGGAACTTAAGTTCAGGATAAACATTGAGGACAATGACTATAACATCAAGTTGAACAATTTGAAGTCATTCATAGAGAAGGGAAATAAGGTCAAAGTTTCTTTAAGGTTTGTGGGTCGTGAGCTGCAGTATAAAGAAGTGGGTCTCGATATCTTAGATCGCCTCGTGAGTGACACAGAGGGGATTGCTAAGCCAGAATCTTCACCAAGAATGGATGGTAATGTCCTAAGTATGATGTTTGGTGCTAAAACTGGCGGTGGGTCATAATCGTAGTTCCTAGTAGTGGCTCGTTCTTTTTGTGTTTCATGCATTTCATTTTTCTAGTAAACTCTTTGCAAAATTAGAAGCAGAAAAATCGTCCAAATCTTCTATTCCCTCCCCAGTTCCTATGGCATGTAGCATTAAATTGTATTTCTGTGATACACGCAAAACTACACCACCTTTAGCTGTACCATCCAACTTTGTCAGAATGAGACCACCTACATCCACAAAACTGGAAAACATTTCTACCTGAGTGAAAGTGTTTTGCCCTATAGTGGCATCTAATACCAGTATAACATCATGGGGAGCTTTCTCATCATGCCGGCGAATAACACGACATATCTTCGCCAACTCTTCCATTAAGTTTTTATGATTATGCAACCTACCGGCCGTATCTATAATAACAACATCAAAATGCTCTTGTATAGCTCTTTCAACAGTTTTATAAGCCACACTTGCTGCATCAGCACCAATGGTACCCGTTACTATGGGGCAAGATATTCTTTCAGCCCATACGTTAAGTTGCTCTACGGCTGCAGCGCGGAAAGTGTCACACGCACCTATTATTACAGACATATTTTTCTTCATAAACTTATGCGCTAATTTCGCAACAGTAGTTGTTTTACCGCTGCCATTTACTCCGCACAGAAGAATAATATGAGGTGTATGAGTTATGGTAATCGGGACAGATCTTGGTTGTAAAAAATTCTCAATCTCAGAAGCAAGTTTTAGGCGTACTTCTTCCGCAACCGAACCAGTAAATTTCAGAGTGGAGATTTTTTGAGTAAAAAAATCAGCTACGTCAGGACCCATATCGGTAGAGATAAGTAGATCACGTAAGGCTTTTAAAGTGCTTTGATCAACATCGGCTTTTCCGCCAAATATGTTTCTAATTCCTTCACTCAACCTAGCAGAAGTTTTGGACAATCCCCTCTTCAGGCTTTGCCAGAAACTCTCATTTGACGACATGACGAGAACCTAAAAGTTTTCCATTTCAAGCAAGAATGCTAGACTACGACGGTGACATGAATAACAAACTAAAGTGTCAGCATATTTCATTACGTCCACAGGGACAGACGTCGGAAAAACCTTCGTGACCACAGCATTGTGCTGGCATTTTAGAAGAATTGGCCACAACGTGCAAGCTATAAAGCCTGTAATTACGGGATGGAACAGCGCTACAGAGGGTGAGTCCGATACGGTAAAAATCATCCAAAGTTTAGAATGCGCAGTATCGGAACAAAGCATATCAAGAGTTTCGCCGTGGAAGTTTGATGCACCTCGTGCACCTAATGTGGCTGCCAGTATGTCTGGCGCGCACTTAGATTACGAAGAGATTCTGAGATTTTGCCGCAAAAACTCTCAAAAACTTGACTGCTATACATTTATTGAGGGCGTTGGTGGAGTGATGTCACCGATTACCGAGAACAAAAGCTGCCTTGAGCTAATACATGATTTAGGAATAGACGTGGTACTTGTGGTCGGATCATATCTTGGGAGCATTAGTCATACACTGACTGCTATAAAAGTTTTGCAGGGTCTTCGAATACACGTCATCTTATCCGAGAAAGAGGAAGAGAACCCATACGCCTGTGATGTGGTAGAATACGTGAGTCAGTATTACAACTGCACAGTTTATATACAGGGACATGTACGCAGAAATTTACGCACTCCATGGGCGCATACTTCCCCAGAAATAGTACGTTTTCTTTTAAGGTAGAATGGGGTATAATGCTTAAATTTGCGCGCAGCGGATTATATCATTTGCCATGTGGTTTTGCAAAGCCATCATGGCACGCATAGGCTAGAGGTGCACATATAATACCGCAACCACAGAACATTAATTAGCGAACAATCATATCGATGATGGTGAGACTGTAAGACCAACAGCTGGACAACATAATAGCAAGATTGCAACATAGTAGAATGACATTAAGGGTCGTGATATTAGGAAAGAAACTGCCTAATTACAGGGTAATAGGCTCTTTTCTTATAGCAGCATATTATTACAGTGTTTCGTATAGTTATTTAGCAGTGAACTTCTAGCCCTGACAACCATAAGTATAGTTTAATCCGGTGAATAACAGCACTACCGGTTATATAACAAGATAAAGCATGAGATCTGAGTAAATAGGCGGAGCAGATCTATAGGACGTGTTGGTAGTGTCGAATACACTATAATCTAATACGAGTTTCTACCGCTTTTTCCATTATTAGCTTTTGATGTGAGGGTAGTTTTCTGAGATTTTGGTAATTACACCCTGCGGGAGTTGGGCATAGAATCTCATAGCGACCTCAATACTGTACGTGTGGATTGACAAGTATCCTAATCTTCTACGAATCGCTAGGGGTACCATAAGCCCTCGTAATAAATCTTATTATTCAAAGGGGAAGACTAAGGGTATTAGAGATAGTGGTAGTAAGGAAGATGAAGCTGATACAGTATATCTACTAGCTAAGGAGTTGGCTTATGATGTAGTTACTGGGCAGACTGACAAGCTTGCTGCTGCTCTTGCCAAAATAAACGGTAAGGACATTGTTCACTTTGCTAAGGCTGTTGAAATCTCTCACCCTAACATCGATGGCAAGGTTTGTAGGACGAAGAAGGGGAGAGAGGGGCAGAACAGCTACGGTATATATGCGGATACGACTAATGCTGACGCCACATCTACTAATAACAATACGTCGTTGTGCGGTGGACAAGGGTCGACTGCTTCGAGCGGTGCGAATAGTGCCAAAGCTTATGTCCTTAAAGATTTCATCGGAAAAACTCTAAAAGATGGCAGCCAGAATTGGCCGACATCGACTGCTAAGTCGGCCGTAACACAAACACCTGTCACTAACGACAACGCCACAGCCGTAGCAAAAGACCTAGTAAAGGAACTCACTCCTGAAGAAAAAACCATAGTGGCTGGATTACTAGCTAAAACTATTGAAGGGGGTGAAGTTGTTGAGATTAGGGCGGTTTCTTCTACTTCAGTCATGGTTAATGCTTGTTATGATCTTCTTAGTGAAGGTTTAGGTGTTGTTCCTTATGCTTGTGTTGGTCTAGGTGGTAACTTCGTTG
>NZ_JAHLEX010000080.1 GCF_023476575.1 Anaplasma phagocytophilum
ATAATGCCTCTAGCATGAGTCTTCTAACGCACTTAAACTTCTATGGGGTGCGCAGTATATTGTACTAGCCACTGCCCGCTTTAAGTAGGAAAAAACTCTGGCGTGTTTGGGCTTGGAAGCGTGTCTTACTTATTTATTCGGGCATTGTCATATAGGCAGGCATTTGAATATATACCTTACGCCTTGGGCTTTCTGCAATAAAACCTAGCATAAGCATGATAGAAACTACCATAACGAAAACATAATACGGATGTGGGAGCTACGCTGCGCAGAATGCACGTTGTTCTACTACATAGATTTTTATTCAGCATAAAAAAGAATTCCGATAAGGATTACGCTCAATTGAGACACCGTCATCTATATAAGCGTTAACTTCCCTAGTCATTCCTTCTATAGATGAGCCTTTTACAGTGTTTATCGCAGCCTCATCACCCAAGGAAAACAAGATTGCTTCCTCATGTCTCGCAACTGGAATATCAATGTGAAACCTCTTCTCTACAGGATAAGCATCCCATATTGGTTCGCAACATAAATCACTTATGCTCTGCTCCGCAATAAAGTCAATTGCAGCACTTAAGCTCCCTTCCCTTTTTGATAATGACAAACATTTACGCTCAAGTAAATCAAAAATATGATCAAGAGTATCGCAATACTCGCTAACGACACTATAATTAGAATAGCTTTCTACCCTATTCCCTTCTTTTGTTGTATCCTTAGATAAAAGGTCATCATCATTATTGTAGGAATCATTCCTTAGGCGAAACTTAGGAAATAAATCTCTTGCCTTCTGGTTAATATATCCAAGCCAGTCAGAATCACGCCACTTGCTATTCTTAAATCTATTAAAAATGTAGTGCGATATACAATAGCCTTCTTTACTGCTGAAGAGTTCCGTAAGTTGTTCTAAAGTTACGTCATTTGACATTAATAGTCGCATTATTCTCAAGCATCTTCCACTTTTACAACCAATTTCCTCTAGCTTATCTGATATAATACTTCCAAATGTTTCATTCATGCTTGCAAAAGCATATTTAGCCTGATTATTTGACAGGAGGTGTAATAACATCTGAGAAGAATGATCTCTCAGCAATGTTCCGTTGTTAGGCGTTACAGCATTTAAAAAATTTAAAATCCCGTTGCTACAATCGCTTTTATATGAGCTTCTCTTATATGACAGGCTACTGGCTTGTCTATAAATAACATCTAGGTCTTGAAGATATTCTTTCCTGTGACGCTCATCCCAAAGGACTGTCTTGCCATAACCAACAGCGTGGAATACTTTTCTGTTCTGCGCTATATCTGACAGCATTCTTCGTACCGCTTTTTTTCTCAATACCTTATATGAATCACTATTTTCCTTGCCTATCATGGAGTCTTTATCGATATCACTTTTAAAATACAGCATTAGATTCTCTAACATTTGATCTATGCATTCCACACTATGAGATAATAGAATTTTTAATAATTTAATGTAGTTTTTGAAGAATGTACTATCGTCTACCTGCGTACGGCAAGATTCATATACATAGCTAAAGAAGGTATTTCGTTTCACTACTTCTCGGAAGTATAGTCGAAGCGTTGGTGCATCCTTTCCTTCCCCTGAAAAGACTAGTGATATCTCAATAATGTTAGAAACTGCCTCAGTGAATTTGGATATATCTCCAAAACGGTGTGCTATTAGCGCAGTGCATAAATTCAGATATATTCTATTCGCGGAGCAATAATTTCTCTCTTCTTCTTTTTTCCAATTTTTGGAAAAAAACCATCTACTTTCCAATTTTCTAAATATGTAAGATCGCTCTTCTCCTCCAATACCAATTAAAAAGTTATTCAGATGACTGCTATAGGTTAGTGCATCTTTTAGCTCGTTTAATATATCAGAATTACCGACTTCAATTACAAAAGCGGTTTTCTTCTTATCCTGTAAGTAATTGACAGCATATTCTATAAAGGAAGCTGCACAAACGATAGAGGATAAAACAAAACAAGACAAAATAACTGCAAAACCCCACCAAAACTTTGCGGGATCCATATAAGAGCGAAAAAGCAATATAGTTATCATTGCAGTAATTAATATCAGTACTGTTAGCATGCCAACTATTATAGAAGTCCTATAATTCATAAGATGCTCAACCTATTTTACAATTTTTTGCGTTCATGCAATTTTCACGCTGAGCATAGATTTGAGTCTCCCATTTTGGGTAAAAATCACCCCCAGATGAAATACTTCCTTCTACATAAGAGATATAGAAATCGCACATTCCATAAAGATCATTTATTAATATATTTCATAAATAAATCAAGTTTATATCTTAATAATTTTATCATATCCCATAAGATGTGACCATCATCATGTCTTATGACGTTTGTGCATGCATCTGAATATTCGAGATTTTGAATAGAGATAGGGGAATTGGCTGGCCCGCCACGTTACGCACACTCTATGACAAATCTGTTGAGTCTAATCAGAGCATTACAAATTCTGTGATTGCGTCTAGTTTCCCATTAGGGCGTCGTGCTTACTACCACTCCTTATCACGCTAGTCGGAGCTATATAACGAGCCTTAAGTTTTGATAGGTAAGAAGATAGCTGTTCCGTTCAAGGGCAAGCGTACAGAACTGTAAATTTTATTCAATGTATTTCTTGCTAATACGTGTTTTCTCACAACTTATTTGTATATTCTAAGGATTTTAAGCAAGGGATGTTTATATCCCTTTTATATTGAGTAGCTACTGCTTTCTCATAACTGTAGCTTGTCCTCATGTTATGAAGAAGAATTTTTTACCTGAAAAGTAAACAGGTAAATTGAATAGGCTAATTAGCTGGCTTTATGCTTTTCCAGAATGCTAGAGTAAAGTAGTTACGCAAAAGCTATATCTCATCTTTATGAGGTAAAGAGAGTTGGGTTATAATTATTAGTTTTCTGCCCTTCCTATGCACCCATAACTTCTTGCTGATATATACTATTACTACGGTAATTAAAAAGACTGAAGTACAGCAAAAGATCAATTTACTAGGGCTTAAAAAACGTATTTAAAAATGGGCTATATTGAATATTACTTCAATATAGCCCTAAATGCGATATTACCTATCACTTCTTCCTTCTTGCTGTGACGCTTGAGAGACTATTGGAGAATGTCGAGGAGTTATTGTAGGAGATGAATTATCTTCTGCTCTTACTCCTTTCATACCGTCAGCGCACTTTTTTACCTCTGCTACAACGTTTCTAATATCTGCATCAACTACATGAGTAGACCGTCTTTTAGGTCTAGCACCTGCAGAATAATAAAAATCCATCATTGCTGCTTCTGGGTCCAACACATGCTCTGGAATAGGAGCTCTTTCAGGTATAGAAGCAATACCAGATGCTCCGTGAGCAATATTATCATCTTGCTGCCTTATATCCGATTCTCTTTGTTCATCTTTTATGTCAGCTATTCGTGCATTAAAGACGCAAATTTTGTCTCTCGCTGAGCCATCAATAATGATCCTACGTTCTGCTCTGTCTGAAGGAGTAATATTATAAGTACCACTCTTTGCTAAGCAGATATTACCAATATGTGTAAGTATTTTTTCTCCACATTCTTGAGGTATAGGAGAATCATCTTTGGGTATCTGAAAGAATCTCCTACTATACTCTCTGCCATCCCGTGTAACTTGTTGAACTGCTACAGGTAGCGCTGGTAAAGATTCTCTGCTCATGTCAGAAAGTGAATGCCTCAAAGTAGACCTTCTTGCGATTTTTTCGATATCATTAGTAGACTCTATAATTACTCTGTCCAAATAAGGCCCAAAGCCCAAAGGAGAAACGAAATGAGCTGGAACCTTATCTATAAGAGGTCCAGTAATTACTCCGTTTTCAATGTTGACAGTACTATCACCAACGTCTACGTAATTGATGGAATTTTGCCTTAATACTTTCGGAATCTTGTTCTTCAAAATCTCCTGAATTTCCTCATCACTCAGTTTAGAATCTACTGCCTTTTTATAGGAATCAAATATAGATCTAGCAGCCGATATAACATTTTCTGGCTGTTGAGCATGCATTACTAAGTTTATCTCTGCTATAGAAGAGAATTTGTTTAGCATTGCCCAGCTATACATTTCACGTCTAGTCAAATCGTTTTCGGAGTCTGAAAACATCTTGAACATACTATCTGCTATCTTCGGATGCTTTTCCTCAGATAGAACATAATAAGCATTGACACTTTCCGTGAATACTTCAACTGACGCACCCTCTCTGCTACGTACTGCAGAGGCGGTGAAATGGGGCTTGTATGACGTGTCTCCGCTTGCTCCATAAGCGTTTTCCATACTAGAAGTTTCACTTCCTACAGAAGTAATACTGTCATAACTATTGGAACTTTCTTGCATAGGTTCAGTTAGTACCGCACCCATGTCAGCATGAAGCATTTGTTGTCCTTGAGAGATAAGTGCACGTTCAGCATCTATAACCTCTATAGTTGATTTTAATGCTTTTACGTCGTCATCAGACAACATATTTTGTTGCACCATTCCATGTGGAATGGAAGTTGTTGCACCTGCTCCTTCATTAGCCAGAGCTGAGAAATAGCTAATTAATCTAGAAACTTTTCTACCTTCTGGATCATCACGTAATACAGAAGACTCTTTAACTATTTTGGGCTTCTCCTCAAGCATTGCAAGATTAGAAACTCCTTCTAGGAAGTTGATTGCGTCTCTGGAAGGAATTGGTGTATCATCGCTTCCTCCTAAAGGGGGAAGCACCAACCCTTTTCGAGGATCTTTCATATTATTAACAGCTAACGCAATGCGGGGCAGGGAGAGTATATTAGGTTGAATCTCAAAATTCAGATTTGCTCTACGAACTACCTCATTCATATCCCTCAATGCGGCTTGTATCATGCCATCTATACCTTCGCCAAACCCATAAGGAGAAGAAAAATGCATCGTACCCTCAAGACCCTGCACATTTCCATTTTTTATAGTTAATTTTCCATGGTTTAAAGGGATATTTGGTATACCAAACTTACCTAATACGTCACGCATTTCTTTTTTAAGTGCGGCCCGTCTGGTATTGGGATCTCGCAACAAGTCTTCCCATTTAGAAAGTGCATCATACCTTTCAGAACATTTTTGAGCGATAGCGCCAATATCATTCTCATTTCTAAGATCCATAGCAAACTGGCATCCGGCATGCACTCCCATCCTGAGCATGAAGTGCCATCTCTGTAAGTTTACAGATTCCTGTGCAGCCGTAGGAGAAGGTGATGTACTACTTGAAGAAGCAACTGGTAAGATAGATCTATCAAGAGCAGATGATGTTCCTGCTTCTTGTTCCCCAATACTTGTAGCACTTCTATTACTATCTCCAGCAGCTAAATCTTCATGGGCTGAAGTAGCAGGGTCAAAAGCTCTATCACTGCTCAAATCACGCACGTTTTGTGCTTCCCTATCAAGTACAGCAGTATCCTCAAGTGAGGTCGGCGGAGAGGTGAGAGTGCTTCTAGTACTAGAGAATTCATCATCCTCAGATAATGTGCTCGGAGTAGGCACAAAGTCTTGAAAAGAAATCGTTGGAGTAGGTTCTACCGCTGGAACAGCAGTATCCTCAAGTGAGGTCGGCGGAGAGGTGAGA
>NZ_JAHLEX010000081.1 GCF_023476575.1 Anaplasma phagocytophilum
TTTTCTAGAGCGCATCTTAACATCACATGCGCTAGGGAGGAAACTTCATCCGCCCTTTCAAGCAGCAACTCCGGCCTGACTTCAGCAAGGTACCTATGTATATTACCCGAATCAGCCACCTTACCCCCGCCTTACGTAAGCTAAAAGAAAGAGATGACATAGCGGAGTAAAACACTATGTTAGCAACTCAGACACTAATTATGGGAACTACTCTTAGAATGCGCGGGCTGATTAACAGCCTTAATTAACTTCTCACTTGGGCGAAAGTACATTCTCTTATACTGCGTCTTACCCAAAGCAACATTGGCGCTTTTTAGTACATAACTCCGCGAAGCAAAGGAACCAAATCCTCGCAACTCAACCCTTGTATCATCATGCACGTGCTGCAAAATAGACTGAAAAAACACATTCAAAATCTGTGATACTACACTCTCTCCCAGGGTGGGATTCTTCCTAGCAATGCGCCTGATTAAATCAGATTTCAACAAAGTCATACAGCTCTCATTCAAAAAACAAGGCGTACAACGGTTGCTTAAAAGATGCAAGCAACATATGCAAACCACCCATCAAACTCAACCGATTCTGATACTCCAAGTCTCGTACTACCATTTTTTCCGTATCAATATTATGATGAGACTTCAACCACTCGAAAGCTTCGCGCTCACCGCCTAACTCATCTATCAATTTAACCTGCAGTGCTTGAGCACCAGTATAAACTCTGCCGTCTGACACCTTATAAGCCTCTTCTACAGATAGCCCTCTTCTTTCCGCTACCATGCTTACAAAGAAACGATGAAAATCCTTTATAACTTCGTGCATCATATCTTCAGAATTCTTACTCATTTCTTCCAGAGGTGACATAGACGCCTTTAGTTCCGAAGTCTTTATCGTCTTCAAAGTGATTCCCAGCCTCTCAGCAATCCGTGCAACACCTACGTACTGCGTAAGTACTCCAATAGATCCCGTTATTGTACCATTATTGGCTATAACATAATCTGCAGCTAAGGCTGTCATGTACCCACCTGACGCTGCAACATTTCCCATAACCGCCACTACAGGCTTCTTTTTAGCTATAGCTCGAATCTGCCTATATAGCGCTTCACTATCTCCCACAGTGCCACCAGGACTATCTATCCGCAGCACTACGGCCTTTATCGAGCCGTCATCCTCAACCCTACTTAGCAGAGCATCGCGACCTCTATTTCGACTTATTGTTCCCTCTATTCCTATCCGTGCTATATAACCGCCAGCACCCCCTGCAATATCAGCAAAAGAGAATCTTGAATAATCCACCTGTGAGGCAAAAACTACCAATAGACCAAGGACTACAAAAAAAAGCGCACGCCACATTGACACCCTGAAAGCCAAAGCCTCAATCTTCAATAAGTGATCGAACACACGAAACCTATTCTAGAGATAAAACAAGACTATATGACCCTATCATTAAAACTTCTGCTTCTACCCTATCACCAGGGAAAAACTTCTTACCTTCAGGTATGTGCTTTTGCTCTACCAGAACATTAAAACTCTCTGATCCATCAAATACATCGACCATTACCCCAACATCTTCTAAAACCTTGGAAACTGTTACAGGTATTCTCTCACCTATGCCAATCCTTCTCAAAAGCCCTAAGAAAGGATCATGCTCTATCTGCTTTACACCTAGATCGATCTTATTTCTATTCGCACTTACCATCAATATCTTAGCTTGCAGACAATCCCCTATGTTATACCTCTTCAGAGCACTTTCAGGAGAACCACTCCAACTTAACTCAGTAGAACGAATCAGACCCTCTATTCCAGAATTTGTGTCATCATCAGTGAGCGATACAAACATTCCGAGATTCCCTATACTCTTCACCTTAGTGTTCACAATAGAGCCAACTGGATGCTTTTCTATAAACGCTTCCCAAGGATTCTCCTTGCACCTCTTTATACTAAGACTCATACGATTCTTGGTCGCATCTATACTAAGAACCTTAACTTCAATTTCTTCACCCCTCATGAACAGTTGGTTCACAGGCAAGTGACTCCTTACCCAACTGACCTCTGAAACGTGTATCAACCCTTCTACACCTGTCTCCAACTCAACAAAAATACCATAATCCTCAATACTGGTTACAGTACCCTTGTGAATACTATCTACAGGGTATCTTTCCTCTACATTAGCCCACGGACTTTCCTCAAGCTGCTTCACACCCAGAGATATCTTTCTATTTTCTCTATCAATTCTGATAATTTTCGCTCTTACAGTCTGCCCACAAGAAAACACAGCCGATGGGTGACTTACACGACTCCAAGATATATCAGTGATATGCAACAAGCCATCGACAACACCAACTGTCGGTGATTCATGTATCTCGATGAACACACCATATTTGGTAATGCTCTTCACCTTACCTTCTACAACGCTACCTTCTTCTAGCGTACTCAAGAAAGAATCCTTAGCGTCTGCGAGCGATTCCTCAAGCACAGCCTTACGTGACACTACTACGTTCCCTTGCTTCTTATCCATCTTCAGAATGCGGAACTTCTGCTTCTTACCAAGCAACGGAGTTATATCCTTAACTTGACGCAGCCCAACATGACTTGCAGGCAAGAATGCAACAACACCGCCTACATCTACTGTGAAACCGCACTTAATAGATCCAAAGATGACACCTTCTATGTCTAAGTTCTCAGCAGCTGCTTGCTCAAGCTTTTGCCACAACTCATCCCTTACAGCTTTCTCACGGCTTAGAACTACGCTGCCACTTTTCCCTTCAGTCTTTTCCAAGTAAAGCTTAACTTTCGAGCCAACCTCAATGTCTTGCTTACCTTCACCAAGCTCGAACTCCCTGAGAGAAACAACACCTTCAGACTTTAACCCCGCATCGACAGTGATATACCCACTGTCCTTACAGATCACTGTTCCTTCAATAATCTCGCCTTCTCTAGGCCCTCCATCTAAAAGTTCTGATAGCACACCGGATAAGTCGGTCTTATCAAGATCTACTTCGTCAAAACCATGACTTACAAACCTATTAGATTGTACTACACTAATGCTACCAGAGGAATTACCCCGCAAACCCACACCTGATGACATAAACAGAGCCCGAAAAACAACGAAAGGCAATGATATACCCTTCGCGTAGTTTTACAAGAATGTTTTTATTTTTTTCATCAATTGGTGCAGCGATATTTCCTTATTTATGTGTGAATTATTCAAATAATAAGCCTCTTTCACGCGCATTAAAGGCCCTTTACTCCTGCAGGAATCCCTTATATCTCTACTTAATAAACTGTAGAACACATTTTTATACATGACCTTCCTAGTACCGTTACGCAGACGCAGCTGTTTATAACGTCTCAGTGCTCTAACTGATGCATACGCTGTAATGAAAATTTTTACATCTGCATCAGGACACACAATTGTTGCTATATCTCTTCCGTCTAAAACAACACCACGTTTTGATGACCGCACAAACTCTTGCTGTATTGGTAACAATGCAGCACGCACTCGGCCGTTTCTCGAAATGATAGACGCAGCTTTTCCCACCGCTTCTGATGAGTATTGACCGTTATTTTCCGTAAGCAGGGAAAGCATTTTACACCGATCCTCAGCAGTAATGCATATTTCATAATTTTCAGCAGATGAGGAATGAATATAGTTTTTTGCAAATTCAGCAGCAAAGATTCTATACAGCATACCGGTATCCATATGCACAAAACCCAGCTCAGCCGCTATCGCACTGGCTATAGCTCCCTTTCCTGAAGAAGAAGGCCCATCTATGGCGATTACTATACGACGCACAGAATTACCCTCAAGCGAAGTAGCTCCCATTTACTTTAAGCTCGTTAATAGCAAATTGATGACAGGGTATCCACAATGTGAGTGCAGGTGTCAATGTCAAATAACATGCAAATTTATACCATGCTATCCTAGGAAATTAGCACTTGAAAGAGCAGAGAAAGGAATGACGCAAAATAACCTACTCTTTACTGATTGCAAAAAAGTAATCCAACAAAGGTCATTTAAGATCTCTTATCTCCCAAAAATACAGAATACATCGCTATTGCAGCTGCATTCGAGACATTTAGACTCTCCATCTTCTCTGACATAGGTATTTTGACTAAGTGATCGCAGTGTTTTTTGGTGAGGTGGCGCATTCCCTTTCCTTCCGCACCCAAAATCACTACTCTTCTCTCACTAAATTCTACTTGATGTAAGCATGTCCCTCCTGAAGCATCAAATCCGTAACACCAGTAATTTTTTTGTTTTAGATATTCCAGTGTCTTTACTAGATTGCCAATACAAACTACAGGAACTATGTCTATGGCTCCACTAGAAGCTTTTGCCATGCCACAGCTTTCAGAAGGAGAATTATGTTCTGTTAACACAACAGCATCTACATTGAAGCAAGCTGCTGTCCGCAATACTGCGCCTACGTTATGTACATCAGTTACTTCATCAAGAACAAGTATAGAGGAGGTAGGCGCAGCCTCTGTTTTTGCGACTATATCTTCTATGCGAATTAAGGAGCTGGCGTTGCGACCAAACAACGGGAGCACTTTTAGCAACATACCTTGATGTATGGCTTTACTCCCCACTAAAGAATCAACCTTTGCGATTTCTACATCGCGTATTCCTATCTTCCTATTTTTAGCTAACTTAATCACAGGATCATTTTTATCTATGAACTTGTGAGTAATTAGTAATTCAATGCACACCCTATTAGGATTTTTGAGAGCAGAAAGACAAGCATGTTTTCCATAAATCCATAGATATCTGTTGTCTTTAATGCGATTCATAGTTTTTTATTGTTGTAAAGCCGGTAATTTTTGCTAATTTATGCAAACGTATTGTAGGGCTAAATTTTTTTAAGGCAACTCGGGAAACTTGAGTGGTTTTTTGTATTGCTTTTCTAAATTATATGCTATTACAGACGATGTTGCTTTGGGCTGAGTCTCAGGGAGGAGGGGTGGCCGAGTGGTTAAAGGCAGCAGACTGTAAATCTGCCCACTTTAGTGTACGTAGGTTCGAATCCTACCTCCTCCACGGCTATGCGGGTATAGCTCAATGGTAGAGTAGCAGCCTTCCAAGCTGCCTGTGTGGGTTCGATTCCCATTACCCGCTCGTTGGTTTAGGATGTTGTTATTTCGTTGTTTGGTAGTAATGGTATGTCAGAAGGAAGGAAGCCGCATATAAACGTAGGGACAATAGGGCACGTGGATCACGGTAAGACAACGCTTACGGCTGCGTTAACTACTGTTCTGGCTAGGAAGCTAAGTGGCGCGAATAAAGTG
>NZ_JAHLEX010000082.1 GCF_023476575.1 Anaplasma phagocytophilum
CTTCGTTGTTTTGTCATGGATCTTGTTTACTATGAGTTCAATTTGTGAGAAGGCTAAGTACCCAAGCTTCTCAGTATATCTATAAGAAGTCTCTAGGTATGTTTTGTATGGTAACCTTGGGATTTGATATCGGGTTTATATACGGAGTTCTATTATTAAATATCAGGGTCAGGACATAGTTCACTTGGTTAAGTAAGTGCTGTTGAAATTTCTCATCCTAATATTGTAGTGACGCTTTATATATTATATTAGGTCAATTTTAGTTGTTTTCTGGGTGGCCTGCTATTGCAGGAGTGATGAGGTTGCGTTGTGTAATGATGGCGGCTTCTTAGTTTTTAGGGCGCATTTTTTTGAAAAAAGCTTTTAGTAGTTTTGCATTCTCTTGCTCCAGGAATCCGCCATATACTTCAGGGACGTGCAAGCAGTATTTAAGAACTCGTGCTCCATTTTCTATACCACCCAGCTTTTCATTATATGCACCGAAGTATATTCTTCTGATTCGTGCTAGAGATATAGCCTGTGTACACATCGCACAGGGTTCTAGGGTTACATAAATATCGCAACTATCAAGTATATGAGTGGACAGAGCTTTGCATGCCATGCGAATAGCAACGATTTCAGCATGGGCTGTTGGATCTGTGTTTTGAATGGTGAGATTGTGTGCTTTGGCTATAATAACTCCATCGAGCACAACTACAGCACCTACAGGTATTTCTCCAAAGGATGAGTTGGCTTCTTTCATTGCTATTTTCATGTAGGCAGCGGCTCGCATGTCAAGCAATATACTGCGCAAAGTGTTCGATGGTAGGACCGGGCATGTCCAATGCAAATGGTTACAACATGTAATACTGTGCTGAGTATACAGGTACAAGAGGCAAGTAGCCAATATCTTTCTCATTTCAGCTGCATTGTGTTAGAATAAAGGGGGATTGGTATGTCTTGGAAAGTCATGATTTTTAAGGTTTCGGCAGGTTTTTTCATAGTCATAGCGGGCTTTTTGTGTCTTGGCTTTTTGGGGCTGTGCTTTAAGTTTTTGCGGGATTATGTTGGGCGATTTTTCAGCGTGCCTGACGAAGAAGAATCCCTCACTGATGAAGAGAAGCATAAGCGTTACCTTGAGAAAAAACACAGAGAGATTGCAAGGGAGAGGGTTAATGCTCAATTCTTGCATAAGAGCTCTGGCGTGCATGCAGAATACCAGGATATTGTAAAAATTATAGGGTTGATGGAGCCCATAGGAAGATGGACACGATTTGTTATGTCAGAGAAGCGGCAAAAGCTTATAGGTATGAAATCTAGTCAGCTACAGAATGGGTTTTGGCAGATGTTGGTAAGCATGAAGGGGATGTATCAGGGCAAACACAGGGGGAGGTCGAGGTGAGAGGTGTAGTTTGTGCTTGATTATGGATTTAGGATGGCAGTCATAGTTTTTGGGGGATCTAGTGCATAGCTCAGAAGAAAAGGGCTTGATGAAAAGTATTGCTCACTTGCCTAACAATGTAGAAGCAGAGCAGATGCTTATAGGTGCTATGCTCCGTGATAATAGGATCTGTGATGCTCTTGAGGATATGATCAGCTCGGAAGTATTTTATGATCCGTTACATGGACGTATTTTTGATCAAGTAGTAAAGATAAATAAGAGAGGTCTTTCTGCAAATGAGATAAGTCTCAAAATGTTTTTTGACAATGATGAGGCACTGCTTGAGTGTGGAGGAGGGGAGTATCTCGCAAAAATCGCGGCTAAGGCTAGTGTAGTTTTTGACATCAGGAGTGTAGCGAGAGTAGTTTTTGATGCGCATCTTAGGCGATGCTTGATTTCGCTTGGTAGCGATATTGTTGGTAAGGCATACGATTATGATTCAGATAACCCAGCGGAGCAGCAGATAGAAAATGCTGCGCAGAAGCTTTTTTTATTGGGGAATAAGGGGAAGGCTGATAGGAATTATCACACATTTGCAACGCTGATAGGAGACGTTAGGAAAAAGATTGAATCCGCCAGACATAATAAAAATGCTTTACAGGGGGTTACGGTAGGTCTAAAAGACCTGGATTTATTGCTTAATGGATTGCAAAATTCAGATTTGATTATTTTGGCTGCACGGCCCTCCATGGGAAAAACAGCTTTGGCTTTGAATATGGCTCTGAGTGCGTGTAAGTCGTTAAAAGAGAAGGGGAAGAGTGTAGGTTTTTTCTCTCTAGAAATGTCTGCGGAGCATATAGCATCTAGGCTTATATCCATTGAGTCAGAGATTAGTTCATACAAGGCTTTATCCGGCAAAATAAGCAGTGGAGACTTACAGCAGGTTTTAAGGGCTAGTGAAAATATATGTGATCTACCGCTAGTTATCGATGATTCTTCAGCATTATCGATTAGTGGGCTTAGGACAAGGATCAGGAGAATGCATCAGCTGCATAATGTAGGTGTGATTTTTATTGACTATCTGCAGCTTATTAAAGGAACCACCAAAAGGAGTGGTGATAATAGGGTGCAGGAAGTTTCTGAAGTGACTCAGGGGCTAAAAGCTATAGCTAAAGAATTGAATGTTCCTTTGGTAGCACTTTCTCAGCTATCAAGGCTTGTTGAACAGCGTGATGATAAGAAACCGCAGCTGTCGGATCTTCGTGATTCGGGAAGTATTGAGCAAGATGCTGATGTAGTGATGTTTTTATACCGCGAGGAATATTATGAGCTTAGAAAGCAACCTACGGAAGGGACTTCTAAGCATGCAGAGTGGCAGATGAAAATGGATTCTATTAGTAATCTTGCGGACGTTTTTGTTTCCAAGCAGAGGAATGGTCCTATTGGTAATGTGAGGCTATTCTTTGAACCGGAGAAGGGTAAATTCCGCGATTACACAGCGCGCTATGGTATGTACGATCAGGGTTAGTCTTTCAGGCTATGCAAGCTGTGGTGTAGGAGTAATCGTGGTATTAGGGAATATATGAGCCATTATAGTTCTCGCATTGTTTGGCAGGATATTGCTACAGTGTTCTAGCACGCTTGTAGGGACGTATTTTTTAATTGAGTTTTTAGGGTATATGCGTCTACGCCTATGAATAGGTATGTTATGGAATCGTTCGGTAGTGTAGCAAAACATGGAATCAAAGCAGAAGGGCTCATTGTGTTTAGCAACGATTTTGTCATGTGAATTTCAGCATTGTAAATTTCAGATGTATTAAAGAAGCAGTGTTATTACTGGCTGTGAGATCTAAAACTTCTGCAATTAATTTTATAGCGGTTTCTGAAAGATTCAGAAGTTTCACTGTACTTTTAATGAGCGGTTGGGGAGTGGGAACATACTGTTAATTTGACGATTATATACAGAAAATTTTTGCATGTAGCGTGACAACAGATGACAAACTTCCTGATAAGGAAGGGAATCTGTGCTAGGTTGTATAACTTAGAGAACAGAAAATATAGGTGGTGATCTCTAAAATGAGTAGAAGTTAGAAATTTGGCTCATATTAGAACTTATCATTTTCCCTGGGTATGTGAGAGCGCATCGCATTTATGGGAGGACTTATGTTTATGAAGCACTATTTTCTTAGGTATACAGCACTCTAGGATGGCTAATGAAATCTTATAGTTACACTTTGTATCTTCCTTCATGGCATAAAACAGTTGCATTATATCCATGATTTGCTGCTACAGGCTCTAAGAGCATTATAAATGAGTGCGAGCCATATAAATTAATAAGCATTTTTGTAGCAAAAGACTTTCTTTTTATATTTTAGGTTTCGAGAGAAAATGCTCTTTAGTATCAATATGTGAATGAGATGTTGTGAAATGCGATCTTGAGTATGATCCATTTTCTCGAATCACTAGGAGGTATACAAATGCGATATTTTGCTAACTTAGTGGTATTATCCAGTAAATATGTTGGTTACCTAGGATTTGCACGCATACTCCAAGAGTTTATATTGCCTTTCAGGTATTGACTCGAAAGCAAGTGCTGTGATGTCTGTCTCTTGTTATAATTTCCAAAGGGATGTTTAAAGTGGTTGTATGGTGAAAACTGCAGGTATAGCAGGAGCGGGATTAGTCGGGAGAATCTTAGCGCTTGCGTTGCTTAGAGATGGGTGGAGCGTCACTATTTTTGATCGAGATGATACTATAGGCAAGGCAAGTTGTGGCTACATTGCTGCAGGCATGCTTTCTTTATACTCAGAAGCAGAAAATACGGGTGATTTGGTAATAGACTTAGGATACAGATCCATGGAGCTGTGGCCGCAGATTCTTAGTAACATAGGCGCTGAGTTTTGCCTACAGGCCATGGGTAGCGTCATGGTTGCACATGCTGCGGATTTATCAGATCTGGAAATGAAGTGTGCTATTATCCGGAATAGATTTCCCGAAGTGTTTAGTGGGTTGCGCATCACTAATAAAGTATACGAGTTAGAAGAAGGCATTTCAGCCCCCTATGGAATGTATATAAAAGGCGAAGGTAGCATTGATAGTATCACTCTCTTTAAGTCCTTGGAGAATGTACTCAGGGATTATGGTATTACGTGGTATAGCAACGTCAGTGTACTCAAAGTGCAGTGTGCGAAAATTGTCACTGAGCAGGGATCACATACGTTTGATTTTGTGTTTGATTGTCGAGGGGTGGGTGCAAAATCTGAAATTGCTGGCTTAAGGGGCGTGCGAGGAGAAGCAATATTGGTTAAGGCTCCAGGAGTGACTATAAAACGCGCAGTACGCGTGATGCACCCTAGATATAGTGTATATGTTGTGCCGCGTCAAGAGCACATGTTCATTGTTGGTGCTTCAGAGATAGAAAGTTGTGATTGTTCCGAAGTATCAGTGCAGTCAGCCTTAGAAATGCTTTCAGCTATATACTCACTACACCGAGGATTTGCTGAAGCCAGAATATTAGACATGATGTCTGCGTGTAGGCCAGCTTTCCGTGACAATGTTCCCAGAGTATTAGTGGAAGATAGAGTGATAAGAATAAACGGTTTATACAGATATGGTTATCTTTGCGTACCGGCAATAGTAGAAGAAGTGCTGTCATTCTTGGACGGTGGCAGTTTAAATCACCCAGCTTTATTTTCCAAAACCTCTACAGCATCCGCCGGCCTAAAAACATAGAGATTAGGAATAGCTCTCAACGAAGCAAGATGCTCGACAGGTTGATGAGTAGGGCCATCCTCACCAACACCTATGGAGTCATGAGTC
>NZ_JAHLEX010000083.1 GCF_023476575.1 Anaplasma phagocytophilum
GACGATGAACGCATATTCTTACCTGCAGCCATGATTTTAAGGAACCTGGGGATATCGAGCCTTCAGTTGCTAACCAATAATCCTCACAAAGTGCAGGAGATAAGTAAGTATGGATTTGATGTGACAAAGACGATTCCTTTTCACATGGAGATCAACGAATATAACGGAAATTATATTAAAACCAAGCAGACTCGTTTAGGCCATACAAACTAGTAATGGTGGTAGATCTTGCGTATAGGGCCTGCTTCATTATTGAAGCGAGATGGAGTAATTAGCATTTCTACAAGCAAGCTGTCCTGCTCTATCATGTCGGCCACTAACAAGTGCATAGTTACACCAGAACGACGGGTTTGCTGCTAAGCAACCGATCCACTAGGTGCCTGCCTACTGACTTATTCTCGTAGAAGTAACAAGTAAACAAATATATCGTGTGGATTACCACTTGTACTATCTTAAGCTTTCTGACTCTCCATAGTAGAATGCTAGCATAATACTTGCATGCACAAAAAACCATGAAATTGTCATCTCTGCTATTGTTGTATGTGTGAGGAAATGTAGCTATGAACCAAGAACGGCGATTATGGAAAAAACCGTAATATACTAGATGCTAAATGAGCTCCTTAATAATTTTGCAGCTTCATCAAATTCTTCATAGAAGCTTTTCTTTAAGCTCTCTGGTAGGATAATACCCAACACACTCTCGAAGTGCTTCGACAAATCTTGTAGGCGTGAAGAGTAATTTTTCTTCTTACTTGCAAACTTCCCAAAAGATATACCGTCCAGTATTTCTATGCTGACGGCTTTGTTTAACAATACACAGTCTACTGATAGGTTAATTCTTAGTAACACATTCCTAATGGGTTCAGTATCAAAAGCAAGAACACCGTTTACACCATATATCTTCAAGGAGTATAAGCAGGATACTCGGGATAAACTACGGCTGCCGTATTTTTTGTGTTTGACCACTTCCCACTGTATTCCCGAAGGCCCGGTACTTCCCTGTGTAGCATCAGGCACTTGCTCCATAAAACCCTCCCTGTAACACTAGCAGTGCTGAATTATACATGCTGCATAGTTAAATAATGAATAATGGTGAAATTAGACGGCATTTGTTCTAGTTTCTGGTGTAACTCAGATAACTATTTGATAACAATATAAGAAACTCCATTAAGTATGAAACCCCATTTCTTGTAAGAAAATGTTACCCATATTGGTAACATGCATGAACCAAAACGGCGACTGCACAAATTGTTATCGCATGAGAAAAGGTTAAAGCATAAATACAACCTCATAGCATCGTTTGATCGTACGTGACAAATGCTGTTTAACACCATATAGCCAAAAGTATCTCCAGAATCACTGTAAATTTTCTGCAGCATTTGTACGAATAGTTATTGCTTGTATCGTATACTACACGTGTGTAAACTTTCTGTGGTGAGGCATTAATGTGCCTATATCGCATTTTCTTCAAAACTTAGGAGATGGTTTTTGCGTATGGGAGATATCCGAGATTTACCAGTAATAGGTTCTGCTAATATAAGCAACAGTAGGGTTCTGTTGCGTGTTGACCTCAATGTTCCCATTAGCAATGGAGAGGTTCATGATAAAACTAGAATAGAGAGGATCACACCTACAGTTGAGTTTCTGGTAAAGGCTAAGGCAAAGGTTGTGATGATTTCCCACCTTGGAAGACCTAAGGCACGAGAGGAGGAATTTTCTCTAAGGCAGGTAGTAGACGTCGTAAGCAAAGTCTTAGGAGTTGAGGTCACTTTCATTTCCGATATTACCAGAGAAGAAGTTGATAGCGTGATAGATTCCCTACCTTGGGGCTCTGTAGTTCTACTGGAAAACCTTAGATTTTTTGCTGGTGAAGTAGAGAATGATTTAGGGTTTGCACGGCAGCTTGCATCTCTGGCAGACATATATATTAATGATGCGTTTTCTTGCTCCCATAGAAAGCATGCTTCCGTAGATGCCATTATGAATCTACTGCCATCGTTTGCAGGGTTCAATCTACAAGAAGAACTAAATTACTTAGATGGTATCGTGAGTGAAAGCCCAGGGGCTGCCATAATAGGTGGGGCGAAAACTTCTGTAAAGATACCTATGCTCCGAAATTTCGCGAGCAGGCTAGATTTTCTGATATTAGGAGGAAGTCTATCCACCACATTTCTAGATGCCATGGGATTCAAGATTGGGAATTCGTTTTTTGAGAAAAATATTGAGGAAGCCTTGGCAGTTATAGAAGCTGCAAAAAAGAGTGGTTGTAAAATCATACTACCTGTGGATCATGTTGTAGCGCAGAACCTAGAAGGTCAAGTTAAAGTGAAAGACAACAATGATCTGACAATGGAAGACTCAATATTTGATATTGGGGAGAAAACTTCCCGCATCGTAGAAGAAACCACCAGGAAGTGTAAAACCATATTTTGGAATGGACCATTAGGTGTTTTCGAGCACGAGTCTTTTAAGGGAGGAACTGAGAGATTAACCAAAGCACTCGTATCTTGTCATAAGGAGAACGGAGCTAAAACTATCATAGGAGGAGGCGATAGTATATTCGCTATGCGATCGTTTGGTTATTGTGAACAAGATTTTTCGTATGTCTCTACTGGCGGAGGAGCACTTCTGCATTTCCTTGCATTGTAGCGTAATTGCAGTAGTACACGTATTTTTATGTAGCACTACATAAGGGGAATCGAGGCCATAGAACGAAGAAAAGTTGGTTCATATGATGATAGCGCGGCGTTTACCATCCTTGAGCTCTATGGTTATGGTGTCATTAGTCGAAAGAGCTTTTACAGAGTTTATCTGCTTTTCGTGTTCGTCGCGTACTATAGCATAACCAACACCCAAGATATGTTTGCTGTCATAGTAGGAAAGTCTTTGCATCAAACTCTCTAGGTATTGTCTTTTCCTTAGTAAGGAAACCTGCAGAAGGTATCGGATTTTTTGCTTATATTCCAAAGCAACTCTACTTTTTTGTAGTAGACTATTTTTCTTCTCTGTTAGAATACCGCATAGCTTCAACAGGCGATATTCTTGCATTTTCACTATTCTCTCAAAGGAGATTTTAGTTCGAACAAATTTTTCGTTTATGCTAGCAACTAGTTTACTTTTTTCTGGCAACACCAGCTCCACAGCAGCTGTTGGAGTCGAAGCACGCAAGTCTGCTACATAGTCTATTATGGTAAAATCTGTTTCATGCCCTATAGCTGATACAACAGGGATTTTGGATGCCGCAACAGTTCTAGCTAGTTCTTCATCATTAAACGGCCATAAGTCTTCAAAGCTTCCTCCACCTCTCGCCACAATTATCACATGGGGAGGGTCCACAAAGCTATTAAATCCCTTAATAGCCTCGATAACCATGGCGCTGGCTCTATCTCCTTGCACTTGTACAGGCCATACAACAACATTGCTAGGGAACCTTTGCTTTACTCGGCTTATAATATCACTAATAACTGCACCTGTAGGAGAGGTTATAACTCCGATTTTTGTTGGTAAAAACGGAAGCTTTCTCTTTCGTGCAGGGCTAAAAAGTCCTTCGAATTCCAGTTTTTTCTTTAGTTCCGCAAGCATGGCAGCTAATTTTCCATAACCTGCCAATGTCATATCGGTTACAATAAGCTGATACTTGGATTGGTACACGCTTAAATAACCGGTACACACTACTTCTAATCCATCGCGAAACTGTACTCTGAGCCTTGTTCCGTGCCAACATACGGCGTTTATTACAGAGTTGCTGTCCTTTAGTGTAAAGTATACGTGTCCCGAATTGGGCCTAGATAAGCCACTAATTTCCCCTCTAACCTTTATGCTATAGAACGTTTCCTGCATAAATCTTTGCAGCACACCCATAATTTCCGTTACGGTAAACTCGGGTATATCGTTAGAAAAGGATCTCAAAAGCGTTACCTGCACGAACCTTAACTGTATTTGCTGAACTGGGCACTCCCTTAATCACCCTTTCGAAATTCATGCCTGTCTTGCCTTTTATCACATTGTACTTATCTACCTCTATTTTTTTTGAGAATACACTTTTTTGGTTCTCATCATAGAAAGTAAAGCGCACACCAGGCACAAATCGTTCCTTGCCGGCGTCATTGATGATTACCCACCTGACTCTCACTTGCATAGTACCATCACTATGCACTTTCAATACTTCCACACCAGAGCTACGCAGCTTAATGTCAGAAGTATCATAGATTTCGGTTAACCGATAAATCTTTCTAAAAGTGTATGAGAAACGATCTTGAAAAGAGGACGAAAAGAAGAACAAAAGGGGAAATAAAATTATCATTTGTATCAAAGTCTTCCCCCAAAAGAACTTCTCTACCCGTTCTTTTTTACCACCAGGCGGACCTTTGGAGGATATACTAGCACTTTCTGGCATAAAAAGCCATGTGTGGTGGCAGTGAGAACACTTTACCTCTTTCCCTTTCTTAGGAATTCTTGCACCCGCTACGCTATACACAGCACCGCAATTTGTGCAAACGACCCTAATCATATTAGTATGTAGGAGAAAAACAGGATTCATTATACCGTATTTTCTATTAAATGTCCAGATTGAGGTATTTACTGAAAGCAAAATAGTGGACGATTTTAGATATTCTCTTTGTGCCTTACACTTCCAACATCAATTTAAGTTAGAAGTCGGAAAAGAAATTCTTAACAGAGAGATTAACTATTTCTATGACCCTGAAACATCTGTTTTTCGAAGACAGAATGTAACAGAGAGAAAAAATCTCCATCTTGCGAAAGCGCTTTGAGAGAAATCTAATCTCCGACTAATGCATATGGTGTTGAGCACATCAGGAATTCAAGCTGTCTTTCAGTTTTCGAAGATATTATAAGGGTTCACCAATAAAACTTTGGGACATGTCACAGCAACACAATCCTGATTCTAAAACTCTGGTAAGTATTACAACAACCTATGACTCTTCTAGGTATAATAAGAGTGTACGCAGTAACTTCTATTATTAAAAACAGGACTAAGGGAATTAGAGATAGTGGTAGTAAGGAAGATGAAGCATATACAGTATATCTACTAGCTAAGGAGTTAGCTTATGATGTAGTGTCTCTCGTTTACAAATGAGTTTAATATGCGAGGAGACTGAGTAACTACGCTCCTCCGAATATCTAAAAGCAGTCTCTAGGTAT
>NZ_JAHLEX010000084.1 GCF_023476575.1 Anaplasma phagocytophilum
AAGCACAATACCATTTCACATCAGAACGTGTTGCAACATTTCCGTGCAGCATGTGCTTATAGTTCATCAAAGAGTATTAGAAACAATATCTCCCCTATGGTGCATGCTGTAACGTACTGAATATGTGACTAGTGTCCGACACACAGTCTAATGCTGCAAAACTCTACAATCGAGGTTCTGATCACCTGCTCTTCCCACTATTGCACCATATAAGGCCTGCTGCAGGGCTAAATTATAAGAGTTCAACGCGGTACCAGAATGCGTAAAAGGTCTCCATGATGGCGGAAATAACCCCTTCCATACTGCGCACCCCAACATGCGCCAAATGTGTATCAGTACATAGTCTAATGCCGTACGATCACAGACAACTATTATTACCACCCATGGCCTGTATACCCTCTGCTCTCGCAATATCTAATACCTGTTGCAGAACCAATGCCGCAGATATCTTATCATCTATCTTTTGAGACTCCTTCCGGCGCAAACCTGCTTCACGCGTTGCCCTACTAGCCATGGCAGTAGTATACCGCTCATCGTGAAGATATATGCTTACCCCTGACTTCTTAATTAACTTCTGGGCAAATGCACGCACAATCTGACACATTTCCCCTTCCAAACCATCTGATTGCAGCGGATTTCCTATAACCACAACACCCGCATCTTCAGAACGCAAGATAGAACTCAGCTCGCCTAGATCCTGACGCATGTTACGTCTATGATATACGCTGTGTGGCATGGCTATAAGGTATGTAGGATCACTCAACGCCAACCCTATTTTCCTTTCCCCAAAATCTATACCTAGAATTCTTCTGCCAGGTTCCAACGCCGAGAAAAGCTCCCTAATACTCTCACACAGCATTACCTTATAGCCGTAAATACAGTTACAGTTATTCGTTCCCACTCGTCTTCCGTCACTGCTCTTCACGCGACATCCCCGGCGTTACTGACAGGATAAGCACTCATCGTAGCTGAAATTAGTGATCTGCTTACGAGGCACTACCGCTACAGCTCCATTAACTTCATGAGAAACCTTATCTGCCCTTTGAACTGACTTAGACCTCATATAATACAAGCTCTTCAGACCCTTCTTCCACGCTAAGAAATGCACTTTATGCAGATATCTCTTGTGTACACCCGCCGGAAGAAATATGTTCACCGACTGCGCCTGACATATATATGGCGTCCTATCACCACTATGCTCTATAACCCAACGCTGATCCAACTCGTACGCCGTCTTAAAAACAAGCTTCTCATGGTCAGTAAGAAAGTCTAAATGCTGCACAGACCCTTCATTTGTGGATATAGACGACCAAACCTGGTCATCATCTTTACCCTTAGATTTCAGTAATTCCTGTAAAAACTTATTGCGTACTATGAACGAACCAGTCAGAGTTTTATGGGTAAACACATTGGCTGCATACGGCTCTATACCAGGCGAAGTGTTACCAGCTATGATAGATATAGACGCGGTAGGCGCCACAGAAAGTTTGTGCACAAACCTCTCCATCTCATTTGCGTCTTGAGCATCAGGACACGCTCCCTTTTCAAAAGCCAATTTGCGTGAAACGGCATCAGCCTGGCTTTTTAAATACGAAAAGATCTTCTTATTCCACATAGTTGCAGCAAAAGACTCAAAAGGTACCAGTTTGCTCTGTAGAAACGAGTGAAAGCCCATCACACCTATGCCAATACTACGCTCCCGCATCGCAGAATACTTAGCTCTCTCCAGCTCTGTAGGCGCTTTCTGCACAAAATCCGTTAGTACATTATCCAAAAACCGCATAACATCCTCTATAAACTGAGGATTGCCACACCACATATCATAGTATTCAAGGTTCAGCGAAGATAAGCAACACACCGCCGTCCTGGATTTCTTTAAATGATCTTCACCCGTAGTAAGAGTAATCTCCGTACATAGGTTCGACATCTTCACGTCCAAGCCTAGCTTTTTGTATATCTCAGGCTTACATCTATTAACTGCATCTACAAAAATTATGTACGGCTCTCCAGTCTCTACCCTAGTCGTCAATATCTTAATCCACAAATCCCTAGCTTTTACCGTGGAAATCACACACTTATCCTTAGGACTAAGCAGATCCCACGTCTTATCATGCTCCACGGCTTCCATAAATTCATCAGACAACAACACACCGTGATGAATATTCAAAGCCTTTCTATTGGGATCTCCACCTGTGGGTCGTCTTATATCCAAGAATTCTTCTATCTCAGGATGCCATACAGGAAGGTATACGGCCGAACTACCACGGCGCAAAGAACCCTGGCTAATAGCAAGGGTTAACGCGTTCTGTACAACGATGAAAGGAATTATACCCGAAGTCTTACCACTTCCCCGAACTCTTTCACCTATAGAACGCAAATTACCCCAATAGCTGCCTATTCCACCACCGCGAGAGGCCAACCACACATTCTCGTTCCATAAATTCAATATTCCCGCAAGACTGTCTTCTGTCTCATTCAAGAAGCACGATATAGGCAACCCCCTACTAGTGCCACCATTACTCAATATCGGAGTGGCCGGCATAAACCAAAGCTTACTCATGTAATCGTATAACCTCTGAGCATGCTGGCTATCATCCGAGTAATACTGTGCCACCCGCACAAAAAGCTGCTGATAATCTTCCTTCTCTAATAAATACCGATCTGACAAAACAGCCTTGCCAAAATTAGTAAGGTTATCATCACGAGTGTAATCTATAACAATCTGCGACACGTTATATACCCCAACTACCACTATCACTGAGACAAAACCTGGGTCTCAACTCCTTCGTATAACACATACAGTATCTATATCAGAAATTTAGCACGATATACAGTATGCATAGAAAAAAAGGCACAAGTCAATCCACCCCTGACGACAAACCACAAGAGAAAAAAAATGTAAACGGAAACAACCCACGCGCACTCTTGAGCTGGCACGGTTTAAGGAGTGACTCCCACGGGAGTCGAACCCGCGTTACCACCGTGAAAGGGTGGGGTCCTAGACCACTAGACGAAGGAGTCATAACTACCACAAATATATTCAGCAATGCCGTTACAGTCAAACAAAATTCCTGCTACTTTTTTCACAGCGCAACAACAAATCCTGCACCCAAATAAAACCCATCACACTGTGCTGATTCAGGAACACAAATCCGGCACAACTTAGCAGATAATGACACATCTTGAAAAGAGAAAAATATTCGAGACACAAAACTATCAGTAGAGCCCTAGAATAATTTTTGCTGATATGACTAACGCGTAAAAACCTGGTAATACTAACAAACTGCTGTATATTAGTTGTCTCTTATGGGTGAGGATTGTGTAATGATGCGTTGCCACATAAAGGAACGCGTGAAAAACTTCTCTAATTTGGTAGGAAAAGAGCTTACAAAACTCATTGAAACGCAGATCATTGGGGGGCCTGCTGCAGGCTTGGTAGACGCAATCGTCTATTGTATACTCCCTCCAGGTAAGTGTCTACGCGCCTTCCTTGCAAGTTCCGTTGCTCAAACCTTTGGTGTAAGTGTAGAGAGAACTTTGTCCCTGTGCCTTGCAATTGAGGTGCTTCACTCTTACTCCCTTGTACATGATGACTTACCATATATGGATAATGCGCCTACTAGGAGAGGTAAGAATAGTTGTCATATAGAGCATGGTGAAGCGTTAGCGCTCCTCACAGGAGACGCTTTGCTGACGTTAGCGTTTAAGTTATTGTCTTCTATGGATGAAAGCTGCACTGTTAAGTGCGCTATAATCAGAGTTATTTCCGATGCCTGCGGACACCGTGGTATGGTTGCAGGACAGGCGCTTGATATGGGAAATTTGGAGCCCTCATTGGAGGCTGTAAAGCAGATTCACAAATTGAAGACAGCTCGGTTATTCTCTGCTACATGTGAATCTGGAGCAATACTAGCTGGGATTTCTACTGCCAAACAACAAGCATTGGCATCCTATGGGGAGGCATTGGGATGTGCATTTCAAGCTAAGGACGATTTATGTGATATAAATGAAGATGATAGCTGCCTGAACATTGCTCGTATATTAGGCAGGGAAAAGACGCTTGAATACATAGACTATTTGTTACATCAGAGCGAGGAGTATCTAAAAAGAATTGATGAAGATACCTCAGTGTTGAAGGAACTTGTTACGTTTATAAGAAATTTGTGACTTATGAAAAAAATTACATGCTGGGTGCTCAAGATTGCTGTAGTGGTTTCTGCACTATTTCTTGTACTAAGAGTGGTTTCCGTATTTCTCACAGAGAATGAGGCACGCTATAATGCCGATAAGCCTTATTCCCTTAGTATGGAGAACTCAAATAGCCTGGGATACCGGTTAGGCGCTTCATTAATACGTCCCATATTAGAAGCACGAATAGACCAGTACATAAAAGATCAAGGCCTCGAGGACTACTTCAAGAATTTGACACTTAAGTTACCACCGAAAGTAAGTTTCTCTTTTAATGATATGCAGGAAGGCAACGGATCCTCGGCAGTATGCGGTCAGGTGGTCACTGCTATGGTGATACAATCATCAGCCTCAGATCAGGAGAAAATTGGCACCCTGTCTCCAGCAGAATTAGCGGAAAAAGTCAAGAACAGTGTATCATATGTCAACTTTCAGCTTGGAACACATGAAGTGTCTGCACTTAACCAAGGTATGATTGGCATGCGTGCTAATGGTAGTCGAGTGGTAACTCTTAACAATGATGAAGATGCTCGCAGCTACTATGTTAATTTGACATCAATAGACTCCTCAGAGCCTACTGCAAGCGCTTTAGAGCGTTTTATGGTTTTTGATAAGGTAAGAACAGATTACGACTATAAGAAACCAATCACCGTGTCACGCTGTGGAGATAAGGTATCAGTGATGTATAACGTTAGAGATGCCTCTGGTAACGCTGTGTATGAAAACCTCAAGGCCGAATTCACTATTGGTACACGACAAGTACCGATAGCATTGGATTTAGCCGCTGTAGACCTGCAATCTGATAGTATAAGGTCTGTTATAGTTCCTCCTGATCTTTTAGCTGGATTAAGCACAGACTTCGACAACTCTACCATAAAGATCTTAGAGCTGTGGATGG
>NZ_JAHLEX010000085.1 GCF_023476575.1 Anaplasma phagocytophilum
TAGGGTGTATCATTTACATCTTTATGTAGATACTATAAAGTGAGCAAAATATTGATGCCAGTGTATACTTGAATTCATTATACTAGCGCAATGAATCGCGCTGTTATTAAAGTACTTCTAGTGCTGCTATACGTGTTGCATGATAACCAAGTGTTTTTATGTGTATTAGCTAGGTATGGTTCTCTTAGTAAGACGATTTTTAATTCTATCATAAATTAAGTTAGCGATAATGATGCGTCTCTACTGTAGTTGCTGGTGTTTCTAGTATATGGTAATGCTATCTAGTTGCGTATTTAAACTGAGCAAAACTAACTTCTTAAGTATTTCACAGGAACATATAAGCCTCTATGTGGTATGCTTATGCCAGAAGTAATCATAAAAGCAAGAGAAGAGATGCCGACTTTTTTCATATGGTGTGCGCTTATTACGCGTTCAGACGTATGAAGGTCATACTCTCAGACATAGTTACATAATGCAAGCAGAAGTAAGTGTAAGTATCTAGAAAAGTGATATTGATTACGCGGTAGTATGGGAAAATATTGAAGATTGTTGAACAGAAATTGTATCTATCATGTAATAAAAAGCAGTACGTATTTTGTGTATGCTAGAGAACTTTAACATAGTTATGATCACGATGGGCTTACTTTAGTAGCAGTAGTATAATGAGCTTTAGGGGTTAATAGTAACGGAAAACAGTTTTCCTCGTCGTCTTTGCGATTCAGGAAACGTGAAACGTCTTTGAAGGGCTACTTTTAATCGGTAAAGATTTTTGCGCGAAAAAGTAATACTGGTTGATGCTTAAAAAAGCTCTAAATTTTATATTGAAAACTACATTCCATATAGAGCTTCACATATCACTCATATAGCTCAACTTATTTCTCATCCTGAATTCTAATTTAGTATAGAGTAACTATGCAATTCACTAAGTTTATAAAGCTAGTTTTTGAGACAGTCTCTCCAGGGAGCACGTACGTAAATAACTGGCACATACGTGTAATGGCCGACAGGCTGCAGGCAGCACATGAAGGGAAGATTAAAAGACTTATAGTAAATGTACCGCCACGCATGATGAAATCGATATGCGTGAGTGTAGCATGGCCTGCATGGATACTAGGGTTTAATCCATGTGCCAGAATCATTGTTGCAAGTTATTCTCAATTGCTTAGTGAGAAGCTATCTCTCGATACGAAGTATGTCTTACAGTCATCATGGTACAGAGCAATATTTCCGGAGGTAGAAATAAGTAAACTACAGAATAGTAGAAGGAAGTTTATAACCACAAAGCTAGGATATAGAATGGCTACTTCGGTAGGTGGAACGGTAACCGGAGAAGGGGGAGATGTTTTAATTGTCGATGATCCACTAAATCCAATGCAAGCATCTAGTAGCAAATATAGAAGTAGGGTGTTTGACTGGTTTAAAGAAAGCTTTCTAACCAGGATAAATGATAGGAAAAAAGGGATAGTAGTAATAGTAATGCATAGGCTGCATAATGAAGATTTATCAGCACAAGTTCTTGCTACAAGTGCCCACAAAACATGGCATCACCTGTCGATACCTTTTATCGCTGAAAAAAGAGCGACTATCTTCTCTTTAAATAAAGATTCTAACTCTTCACTCCGTAGGGTAGCAATGTATAAACGCTCTAAAAATGAGCCAATTATCAAAAATTTAGGCAGTAGATATATTGAAGGTTTAAAAAATGAGGTAGGAATATACGCATTTTCATCGCAGTACCAGCAGAGGCCCATAAACATTGGTAATAGCGGGATAATACGAAAGGGATGGTTAAAGCGCTATCATATTGATGAGTTTGATACTACGGAATCTTGCATAATGCAAAGTTGGGATACAGCGTCCACACTACACGCACATAGCAATTTTAGTGTCTGCATCACGTTAGCTATTCGGGATAGGAGCTTCTTTTTATTAGATGTGTATAGAGCAAAAGCTAATTATACAGAGTTAAAGAAGAGGGTACTGCATTTAAATGAGCATTGGAAACCCGATGTAATACTTATAGAAGAAAGATCTAGTGGGTATCAGCTATTACAGGAAATGAGTAAAAAACTTCCTGTAATAGCGTTTAATCCTAAGAAGTATTGCAAATTATCTAGACTGCTTCAGATCATTCCTACAATTCAAAAAGGTCATCTTTTTGTGCCTCATTATGCTCCGTGGTTACATGATTTTGAGAGCGAAATATGCGCGTTTCCTAATGGAGAAAATGATGATCAAGTTGATAGTCTCACCCAAGCATTCAACTGGTATCGTGATCAAGGAGTATCCAATATTAAAGAAGTACCTGAATGCAATATTCGGTTTCTAATTTAAGAGTCTATAGCAATAATGGGTATGAAGCATGACTTGTGATGGTTCCTGCTAATAACTCATAGTTTCTTTTGCTATATCATTATTAGATATTGTGCTCTGTTTACTTCCCTGAAAAGCACTATCTTGTGCAAAGCAAGTAACAGATATCGTAAAGACTTGCCGAGTAATTTCAAGATGTCTCGCATAATATAAAAGAAGCACATGCTTGTGATTATACTGATAAAGAAGATTGAATAAAAACGCCTGCAAGAGTAGGGTATACGAGTACGAGAAGGATGAGGCGGTATTCACGCTCATAATATCTGTATCAATGGATATTTTCATCCCAAACGTGGTTTTTTATATGAAGAATAGAAAGGTTTGCAGTGCATGTATTACGTAATATGCATTTACATTTATGCCACTAATTACATCTAGATGGAAGTTGTATTTACAGTTCGGTAGTACCGTAAAAGATCTTGCTAATAGTCAGCATTATTAAAGATGCAGCAAAGGCTTGAAAATTGCTCACACCGTACTTATACTAGAGTGCATACACGGTGCAATTAATAAACAGAGAGGCGTTGGTATATGCTTACCGCAACTGGGTTAGCGATGGGAGCAGATGATTTACTTGCGTATATTGAGCAAGTAAGGGCTTTTCCTATGCTAACAGAGAGAGAAGAGAAGGAATGTGCAGAGAATTGGCATAAAAATAGATCGGTGGCTGACGCTCATAAATTGGTAACTAGCCATCTGAGGTTAGTAGTTAAAGTAGCAATGGGTTTTAGGAGTTATGGCCTTCCTCTCATGGAGTTGATAATGGAAGGAAACATAGGTCTGATGCAAGCAGTGAAGAAGTTCAATCCCGAATTGGGCTTCAGGTTGTCTACATATGCAATATGGTGGATAAAAGCGTCTATAAAAGACTATATACTGCGTTCCTGGTCATGTATGCGTATAGGGACCACACAGGCTCAGAAGAAGTTGTTTTTTAGTTTGAGGAAGATTAAAAGGAGAATATTGGGATGTAGTGCTTCGGCCAGTCAGAGTGATATACGTGCTATAGCAGAGGAATGCGGTACTTCTGAGAAGGAAGTAGAGAGCATGGATAGGTTTTTCTCCAATAGGGACATATCACTCAGTGACAAGGTATGCTGTGAAAGTGGTACTGAGCTACAAGATCTTATACCATGTTCAAGCCCCAATCAGGAGGTTATGTACCTATCACATGAGGAGAGTGTGATGAAAGATCAGATGGTAAATGAAGCTTTATCTACGCTGGATGAAAGACATAGAGATATTTTTTCGCGAAGAAAGTTAAAGGAGCATCCAGACACTCTAGAAACGTTAAGTGAAGAATATGGAGTCTCAAAGGAAAGAATCAGGCAGATTGAGCTCCAATCTTTCAGCAAGGTAAGATCTTTTGTAAATGCCAATAAATACAAGATATATGCAGCTAGTTTGTAGCGTCTACCGTGTCGGGTGAGATTTTTAGAATATATGGAAAAGTCCGGTTGGAGAGGCCAATTTTCAGGTAACGTAAGTATATCGGGTAGATGCGCGGTAGTGTAAAGAGGTCGTATGTAAATACTTCGAGACATTATCTCAAAACACTGTTCTATTTTAAAAGATATTTCTACTGTAGTAAGAGTAATCCTGGACACGCGATATAATGCCATTTTTATTAGAGACTTAGTCACCTATGGGGTGTGGTTAAAGATGGATTCTTTAAAAATGCTGTAAATAAGCCTTAAAGCCACACCATTGTTTTCTAAAAACAGCGATATGTACTTCCATGCCCATTACTATAGAGCACTTTTATGAATATTTTGGATTAGAATAGTAAAGGAGTTGTATAATACAAGTAGGTATACCATCTACCGACCCATATCTATTATAGAATCATAATTAATATCTATACATGATGTAGTGAAGGGGTAATTCTGCTATTTGAGCAAAATATGCCAATACAGTAAGTGCTCATATACGCTCTAAAGTGGATTCTACTAACAAGATTGAGTTCCAGTGTTAAAGTTGCTATGAAAGTAGAGCGCTTTCCCATAGATGTAACAAGTTTTTCCGAATCTTGAGAAGCCAACTATCAAATGCAACCAAGATCAAGGCCCCAGAGTTGGTTCAGGAGTGTTCTGGCAGAGCTTCTCTAGATCTCTATAAAAGAGAAATTATTAAGAATTAGCGGTAGTAATAGCATTATTTTATCTGAGTCATTCAGAGATAACGCCCCTTAATAACGGTGACGCATGGATATATTAAACACATGAACCCTCACGCAAGTAAAACACTCGCAGAAGAGAAGTTGCCTTCATATGACTAGAAAACTAAATCCAAAACTTTGTGTAAAGATCAGAAGACATAGTCCCGCTTGTGTACAGTAATCCAGATCTCTAAGAATCAGTCATGTATAATGATATGTATCACATTAAATTCCCAGCCTTAATATCATGATCCTGTGCATAAAATTACTTAGACCTTTCTCTTTATCGTAATAACCCGTGTAAGAAGTTTTTCAGCAGTTTGTGTACGGTTCCTAGGTTTTAAAAAAGCTTTTCTCACGATGATGCATTATTTTAGTTTTCCCGTACAAATTCACTACATTCTGAGCTGTAGACTTAATCCCCTCAAAATCTCATTTCTTAAAGTCATATAAGAATGACAAAGTACCATTTGTCAGCCCAT
>NZ_JAHLEX010000086.1 GCF_023476575.1 Anaplasma phagocytophilum
AAAGCATGCTTCATTCTCTTATCCTTGCTTTGTGCTTTTACTGCGAATGCTACATTCTCCACTATAGTTTGGTGTTGAAACAGCGCTGGGTGCTGGAAAATTAGTCCTACATTGCGGGATTCTGTTGGTATATAAACGCCACATCGGGCATCATTTACTGTTTTGCCATTAATCCTTATCACTCCTGCAAAAGGCCTTTCTAGTCCCGCTATTAACTTTAATATTGTGGATTTTCCACACCCTGATGGCCCTAATAAACATATTATTTCGCCCCTTTTGGCAGAAAGTTCTTCCACTTCCAAAAGAAAATCACTCTTTCTATACCTGTACGATATGTCTTTAAGCTCAAGTCCTTCCACTGTAACGCCACCACTTGTTTAAGATTACGGAGATATGGTAACACTCACCACACCCCTCTACAAGTCATCTAGCATAGAAGAAAGCCATCTTCAGTAGAATAAAGTCTGCTACTATATCTCTAGGTAACCGACAGGTAAATTTGACGACAAAGGGTGTAGTTTTATGCTCTCGTAACGCAACTACTTGCACTCTCAAATTTGGCTTTCCTTAAGGTAAATGTCAGAAAGACAACGGGGCATACACCTGCAGAAAACAGCAAATAGCTTTTCTTATGTGGAGTAGTTCAGGGTAGAGGATAATGCCACATATGAACAGATTTACAGGCTACTTTTCTTCATAAGCTCTAGGATTACTATGCACTACTATAGTATTAAATGCCTTATCATGATTCCCCACTTTATTCAGCCCTTTTTCTATCAGTAACAAATTCTTTTTCTTTATAAAATTGTATATAGGCTATGGTTGTGCAAGTTGACCAATCACAAGGTTGCAAAACTTGCGAAAAAACAGTAGGAATTACACAGCTAATAGTCAGGGGGCGAACGTCTTGAGAATAGCTAAGTGCATGGGAGCCGTTTTATGCAAGATTTTCCTTTTGTGGTCCTTAAGTTCGTGTGTTTTTGCGACTGCTAGCTGCTCAGAAAGAAACGACTCTCTATACGATAATCATGTGAATGTTAAGGTGCTTGTTGGTGCTGTTACCCCTAACAAAGTGAGTGTCGCAGTGATGTGTGAGGTGCAGCCGGGGTGGCATATATATGCCAAGGATCCCGGTGATACCGGAATGCCCACACGATTTTGGATCGAAGGCAGTAATACAAAGAGCTTGAATGTTCATTGGCCAAAATTCTCTAAAGTATCTGAGGCAATTCCCGGTAGAGTCTTGGAGAGCAATGTATATGAAGGTACGGTGGTATTTCCCATTACATTCACTGTGTTAAAAGGCTCTGAGTCACCATTGTTACATTTACATGTAGGTTTTGCAGTGTGTGGTGAGGTCTGCATACCTCAAGAACGCAGGCTTGAGATTACTTTACCGTCTGACGCTAAGTTCGAAGATCCTGAGGTCATAGAGCTTATAAGACAATGGAAGCGCCGTTGAAGATAACGGGAGCTTAGATTAAGCGTAGCTGAAGATATAGAGCTTGCGGAAAGTTGCAAGAGATGCACCACGCCTTTGTAAAGGCGCTAGAAGTACTGCCTCTTAGTGGTACTAGTTGTTAGTGAGATAATGGGGGATATTTTGTATGATACACACTAGTATATAAAGTGTTACTTAAAAAGAATAATCAGTGTCAGAAACACGATAACTAGAGTTAAACAAAATGCTGATTTGGTAATACCACCGCTCTTGCGCGCATTCAATGCTTGCCCGTGTGAGATAACCATATCAAGGCTTCTATCAATCTTGGAAACAAGTAACCCAATATTCATCATCGATCTATATGCCTTGCACTGCTTAAGCCTTTCTACATACCCTATATTCTCATAATGATCTTTGACCCACAGTTCTGCAATTTTCCAAAAGTTCATTTCAGGAACTAGTTGTCTACAAATACCTTCTACCAGAACCATCGACTTCTGTAATAACAACAGCTTAGGTTGTACGCACATATTAAAATCTGCGGTAATTTTGAAGAGCTGTGCAAGCAAAGAAGCTGTAGAAAAATTCTTGGTATCTACATCAGCTATAGGCTCCCATATAGAGCGGCAAGCTGTAACGAATTGATCAAATCTATCAGGAACATACCCTGCATCGAAGTGTGCAGCAGCAACTCTGCGGTAATCTCGATTGATAAACCCCACAAGTATCTCGGTTATATAGAAGCATGTTTCTTCATCAAGCCTCCCCATAATCCCAAAATCTACAACAACTATTCTGTTGTTACCATCAACCATGAGATTACCTGGATGCATATCTGCATGGAAAAATCTGTCTCTGTATACTTGATTGCAAAAGGCTATTATCAGATTTTTCGCCAACAATTCTTTGTTCTGAAGCTCATCTACTCTGTATATGGGGGTTCCTTCTACCCACTGTAATGTTAGTACACTCCTGGTTGTGTGTTTCCAGTCTACTTTAGGTATATAGAAGTCTGCAGAGTCAGCCTGTAAATTTTCTCTTAGTTCATCAGCATTTGCGGCTTCAAAGCGGAGATCCAACTCTAGCTTGCAGATATCTGAGAACATCTCTACTAGCTGAGGTAATTTGAATCTACTTAGCATACCTAAGGCACTTGAAATATCTGCAATCTTACGCATTAGATCAATATCTGCGCGAAATGATGCTTCTATACCTGGCCGAAGCACTTTGACAGCTTTCAGTTCTCCGTCTAATGTCCGTGCTCTATGAACCTGAGCTATTGACGCTGCAGCAACTGGTTCCTTATCGAACTCCAAGAAAATCTCATCCATTTTCTTGTGAAACTGGCCTTCTACTATAGAAACCACTTGGCTGTATGGGAATGGTGTGAGCTTGTCGCACAACATCAGTAAGTTTCCCGCTACTTCTTCCCCCACTATATCTGCTCTAGAGGCTAGAAATTGTCCAAATTTTATGAACGTAGGTCCCAGGCTGCGGAGGCATAGATGGACTCTTTCTCCATAGTTCTTTTTATACTTTCTATTTGAAAAGATGCCAGCATTGGGAATGACCCCATATCGCAGCAGTGTGGCCCCTATTTTGCATAGTCTAACTAGCCCGCTGATAGAACTAAACATTCTCTGGAAATACGCTCATAAACTTTGCACTCTCAGTGATCTCCTCCGGAGTTCCTTCACAGCGTACGGAGCGATTTATGCAGATTACACGATCTGAGCAAGCCATAACACAGTGCAGATCATGAGATGTCATTATTATGCTGATATTATACTTAGACACCAACTTGCCTATTAACCGATAGAAATTGTTTTTTGCTTCAACGTCCATACAACTTACCGGTTCGTCAAGCACGATCAGATCAGGTTTCATAACCATACACCTCGCCAAGAGCACTAACTGTATCTCTCCGGCTGAGAGTTCTGATATCTGCCTAGTGAGCAGTTTTGAAATGTCTACATACTTGATAACTGCCCTTAGGTCTAGGGATATGCCTCTTCCCCAACATGCGCTGAGTAACAGATACTCTACCGTCATAGGCATGAAACTGTTAACTCTAAAATTCTGCGGCATATATGCGATGATTGGTCTTTTAGTATAGCGAATGGTACCTATATAGTCCTGATTAATACCTACCAGTACTCTGACCAACGATGTCTTTCCTCCACCATTAGGACCGAGGATTGTAATAATTTCACCGGGACGTATAGAGAAGCTGACATTATCTATTACCTTTCTATTTCCATAGAAGACGGTTATACTATCAACAACAAGCATGGGTAGAACACTCTTCTGAAGCCCCGTGACGCACGTGACAGGTTCCTTGATATGCTGACTAGAATACATACTATTTCGCTATTGGTGGCACTTCTCCTGCCCATAGCAGGATATACCGTTCCCAAAGTAGCTGCAACCATAAATCCAATACACTTTTTAGTAAGTGACGTGGGGCGCGGTGTAGTGAAGCCTTCGTTGCCGTCGATAGGCATGTCATGTGTGCACGACTATGTGCTGAAGCCATCGGATGTGGCAAGCCTAAATGCAGCGGATATTGTTTTCTATATAGATGAAAGTATGGAGCCTTATGTGCAAAAGTTGGCATACAACCCTCAAAAAAAGCTTATTAGGCTTTCAGACGAAGTGGAAGTACTATCGAATAGGGGGTACCGTGGCAGTTATGAAGGCCAAAACACGAAGGATTTTCACATATGGTTAAATCCTGATAATGCTAAAAAAATAATTGGCAAAATATGCTCAACTTTATCTGAAGCAGATCCAGAAAATGCGGAGATTTATAAGAAGAATGCTGAAAATGCTTTGGAGAAAATCTCTGCCATGACAGAGGACATCCATAAGATGTTAGCATCAGTAAAGAGTGTACCTTACATAGTTGCTCATGATGCGTATCAGTATTTTGATCGCTACTTTGGGCTTCACTGTGTTGCTTCATTATCATCAGGGCACATAACAGCAAAAGAGCTGTTTTTAGCTCGGGCTGCAGCTAAGAAGCACGGAGTGAAATGTATTTTCACGGATATGTATAGCAACAAACAGCGATATAAATTTATAAGCAAGAAGATAAAGATCCAAGCTGTAGATCCGATTGGCAGTTCAATTACTGTGGAAGAGGATGGCTATTATCAACTCATGCAAACTCTGGCAGAGGGATTCAAAAAGTGTCTAGAGTAGGGTGATTAATTTAGCAGCAGAGTGTAACTGTAGGCACTTGATATAAGATTTCCTTAATCTATAAATTATGATGATACATACTTTTTAGGGATATTATACGGCCTCTAGAGAATTATAAGTATGCTGATTATAAAATAATCATGGGTATCACTGGCGATTGATGCAGACTATACATGTATAGGTATAGGGAAGGATGCTGCATAAGGTCGGGAAAGATATCAGTCATTGGGAATGGGGCTAAATTTCAGTAAGCAATCTCAGTGATGTGTTAGACTGTGAGAATATGGTGTATCTGCTTATGAGATAAGCCAGGAGATAATTTACTACGGATTGTACTGTGAATTATTGACTTCT
>NZ_JAHLEX010000087.1 GCF_023476575.1 Anaplasma phagocytophilum
GATCATATGACTACAACATATATTTTCCTTAACTTGATATATCTCTAGTTTGCCAATAGCTACTCGCTGCTCAGTAAAAAATGACCAACTCCAGGAGGACTTTTATAGAAATCTCTTGGCTGCTTATTCACTTATAAAACCACAACATATATCTTCCTAAACGTTCCTGTCCTCGTTTGCTATTGTGGTAGCTTCTCATATTTCTCTTGGCTTTTAAGACACATGCTCTGTGCTTAGCAAAATTACCAGCTCCAGAAGAACTCTTTTAGCGATCTCTCAGGTACTTACGCACACTATGTGGCACAAATACACTTACATCTCCTCCTAATCTTACAACTTCCTTGACAAAACTCGAAGAGATAATGTTTTCTCCATTATTTACTCCGAAGAGGAACTATTATAGAAATCTCTTAGGTGCTTATGAACATTGTGTGGCACAAATACACTCACATCTCCTCCTAATCTTGCAACTTCCTTGACGAAACTCGAAGAGATAAACTGAGTCTCCTCTGCTGCGGGCAGGAAAACAGTCTCAATACCCGGCGTCAACTTGTAATTTATCCAGCTCATCTGAAATTCGTAATCAAAATCTGTAACTGCACGTAACCCTCTAATGATCATTAGAGCCTTTTTTTGTTTGGCAAAAGCAGTCAATAAACCGTTAAAAACTTCAACTTTCACGATGCTCTTACATTCCAACACGTGCATCTCGCGCTGTATCATTTCGGCACGTAATTCTGCTGAAAAAATAGTGTTCTTCTGGACACTCCTAGCCACACCAATGACCAACTCATCAACAAGAGTACATGCTCTCTTGATTATATCTATATGTCCAAAAGTTATGGGATCAAAAGTCCCGGGATATATCCCCAATCTCTTAGTCACGGCTTTAACTCCACGGAGTTACTATTATCCAGGATGATAAAAGAATTATCTACCTATTTTTCAAGTTTATTTTTCTTGAACGCTGATGCTTGAGCATATAATATACTTCTGATCTTGTGCAGAGTTGTGCAGTCATTACTCTGCGTTTTTACCAGGCCTGGTAGCTCAGTGGTAGAGCAGAGGACTGAAAATCCTTGTGCGTTGGTTCAATTCCGACCCGGGCCACATTTCCCCAGATGTTAGGTGTGTACCATGAGTGTTTGCCTTCGATCGCTTGTCTTACTCCTCTCCACCGTGGTTTGTGTTATTAACACAACGTGCACAGCTGCTAGTGTTGTTTTCCAGCAACAGACACAACAGGTAGTCGTAGGATTTTTGCAGACGGCGGAGGAAACCTATCCGGAAGAACTTACATTTTCCCATAATATATATGAGCTCTTTACCGGACTTGGTGCAAAAGTTATTCGCTTGGATTATAACAAGGCAGTAGATTTTGAACTGATACGACAAAGTGCTTGGAAAGAGGCAAATGGGGATATTTTTAAGATTCATGACTTAGAAGCACGAATGATAAAAGAAGAGGTGCTGTCTTTTCTTAAAGAAAACGAAATAAGTAGAGTTTTTATACCTGGAAACTACTATAATGTGGACGCTGAGCCATATGCGCCGACTCCTAATAGACAATTGGTTACAGCAGCCATTGCTAAGATAGTACATGAAAATCCTGATATCAAGCTTATGGGTGTCTGCGGTGGATTGCAGGGGATTATGCATGCTATGGGAATAAAGGTTATACGAGTTCACAAGTTGCTCGGTTCACATGAATCTGCAGCTGTGCATGCAGTATCTATGCCAGATCCGCATCATAAAGATGTTGTTCTACACAGGTTAAGAATCGTGCCAGGTAGTAGATTGGCTTCTATAGTGTCTAAGCATGTAGAGCCTGATACGAATGGGTGGTATTCTCTGTTTTTTCCTGATGCTCACGGAGGAGTCGTAAGTAATGATCCTGAGAATGTTCAAAAGCTTGAGGATCTCGGGTATAAGATTGTCGGATTTTCTGATGATGGAATAATAGAAGCAGTAGAAGATGTTCACGGAAACATACTCTTCCAGGATCATCCAGAAGCTTTAGCCATCAACATGCTTCGAGGGCATGTATATCCTGAGACCGATAGTACAGATGCCACCTCTTCCCTGCAAGATCTCAGGTATAAGGCTGCACTTTCTGCTATATCGATTATTGAAGATTTTCTTTATCGCCAGTAAATTCCCACTACGCTTATATACCTCTAAAGAAGCAGTGGCGTTGATATTTAGTGAAAACAATAATGCAGTGTGGCTGGGGGTCTAAAGATTAAAACACAGGAGACGTCCTGCGCATAGCTGTTGCTAGTGATTAAAAAAAGAATATCACTATGGACAACAATACGTAGTAGCTTTATTAACATGCTGTCCAGGAATCTCACCCATTTTGACGTTCTAAAGATTTGCATGTATTTAGGCTTACGTAGCAGGTTCTACTTTATCCTTGTAAGATCCACGCTGCCGGATTTACTTTTCTGACCCATTATAGGAGCCCTAAGATCTTATTTCTCATAATTAGTGCAATACATCACCAATTGAGGCCTTATAGCATGTTTTACTGGATGCTTTTTATGTGCTTATAGCACTTTAGCGCTTTTTCCAAAAATACGCGCTCGCAAATTAAGCAACAAATAGGGTGTTGCGTATATGTATTGACATAAGTGTATTTACTTTTAAAGCATATACGTTATATGCCTGTTAAGACGTCTTTATGTATTCGTTGTTGCTAAAATAATTTGCGCTGTAATTAAGTTGTTATCTCCTGAGATAATGGCTTTCCAAGCCAACTTTAAGCACGTACGTTTTTTCATAATAATCTCCTCTATGCAATGAACGGCTCTCGTAGAAGTCAATCTGATAAAATCACAATATGGATATATCGAAGAATAGTGTAATAAATCCGTTTTTACTTCCCTTATTCTCTATAGCAAGTTATAGGCGATTTATCTTGACTCCTATTTTATTGTCTCGTAGACTGGCGGCATAAGGTGAATTTCGATTCTTCCATGCGTCTGTCGGAGTTTTATTCTCCTACTGTTAAGAACGTATCATCGGATGTCGTTTCTGCATCCCATAAGTATTCCATTCGTGCTGGTATTGTATCGCAGACTGCTTCTGGCGTCTATACTTTGCTACCTTTGGGCCTCATGGTGCTGAGAAAGGTGGAAAATATCATCCGTGAAGAAATAAATGCAGTAGGCTTTTCCGAGATCTTAATGCCTGCTATGCAGCCTGCAGATTTGTGGAAAGAATCACAAAGATATGATTCTTACGGTCAGGAAATGATCCGTATTCAGGACCGTGGTGGCAGGGAAATGGTCTTAGGCCCCACGCATGAGGAAGTTGTTACTGATTTGGTTAGGTCTTCGCTGAGAAGCTATAGGAATCTGCCAGTAAATTTATATCAAATTCAATGGAAATTCCGCGATGAGTTACGCCCTAGGAATGGCATACTACGTAGCAGAGAATTTTTAATGATGGATGCGTATAGCTTCAATGCTGACTTTGAGACGGCTATGAAAACCTATGATGCTGTATTTCGGGCGTATCGGAAAGCTTTTAAGAGAATGAATCTGCAGACTATAGCATTAAAAGCTGATATGGGTGCTATAGGCGGAAGTATAAGCCATGAATTTCACGTTTTGACTCCCACGGGAGAAAGCACTGTCTACTATGACAAGCGAGCGCTAGAGTTGTCAGAGATGAATGATTATGGAATTGAAGAATTGAAGGAGGTATATGCTGCAACCGATGATATGCATGATGAAAAAAGTTGCGTTGTTGCTCCTGATCACTTAAGAACTGCGCGCGGCATAGAGGTGGGGCACATTTTTTATTTGGATGATCGTTATTCGAGAACAATGAATGTGCAGTTCTGTAATACTGATGGGTATAGTGGTACGCACGTAAAGATGGGTTGTTATGGTATTGGAATTTCCAGGCTAATTGGGGCAATAATAGAAGTGTTTCATGATGATGCGGGAATCAAGTGGCCGCTGTCTGTTGCGCCGTTTAAGGTTGGTATCGTCAATCTTTTTTCAAAGAATGAAGAGTGTAAAAGAGTGTCAGAACGCTTGCATTCCATGGTTCCTGGTGATTCTTTATATGATGATAGAGATGATACGCCTGGGGTAAAGTTATCCAGAATGGACCTCATAGGTTTACCTTGGCAAGTGGTTGTGGGAAACTCCTTTGTCAAGGATGGTGTATTAGAGTTAAAGAATCGTGCAACTGGTGATACAGAGCTTCTTTCTGTTGATGATGTAATTTCTAGGATTAGCGTATGATACTGGGCATAGGTGTAGATTTGGTATGCACTAGAAGGGTACAAGCTTTAATTGCGAAATATGGGAACAAATTCACCAATAGAATATTCTCTGAGAAAGAAATACGGGATTCTCTGAAGTATCGGGATGAGTATGCTCGTGCAAGACATTTTGCCAAGAGGTTTGCTGCTAAGGAAGCTTATGTAAAGGCGCTAGGTTTGGGTTTTGGTCGCGGAGTAAAGGCTAAGAATATATCTGTATATAACGACTTCTATGGCCAGCCTATGATTTCATTTGAGGGAGGTGCTCTGCGCAGTGGTCACGTAAAGCTTAGTATGAGTGATGATGGTGATTATGCAATAGCTTTCGTTACATTACATACTTAGTCTTGGTATAAATTAAGAAACAATCCGATCTGCTTACTTGAGTGGTGGCATGAGTGAAAGCGATGCGAGTTCCTGTTGAAGAAGGGGATGTAATAAGGAACCTGATAACACGTTGCTGTCGCGCCTGCGATCTCTTTCTCAAAGAAAAAAGAGGTAAACGCAAGTCTAAAGGGAATTTTACTGCAAAATTAGTAGACACCATAATTGCAGGCATAAAACTTGCTTTAGAGTGTTTTCCGCGTATTATTATTTTATACTATAAATTTCAAGCTTGAAAGATTCGTGCAACGTAACAGATACCCCTTATAACGCACTACGACGCCCATTAGATATGGCTATGCACTTGAATTCTAGACGTCTACTACTTGCTGT
>NZ_JAHLEX010000088.1 GCF_023476575.1 Anaplasma phagocytophilum
CTGCCCGTTGGGAACGTATACGCTCACTACCCTTATTCTCTTCTTACCAGCGCACTCCAGCGTACACTCTATATATCGTGATTCCTCGGAAGAATAACTCCCAGCGCATTGTAGTTCTTTCCCTTCGCATGAGTGGCTAAGCCTTACTCGCAATGTAGCGTCTACAAAAGTACGTGGGAATTGAGCTTCATCACGACGCCCACATATTTCGCTAGATACAACATCCCCGAAAATGCCTATAATAAAGTAAAATGCTACTACTGACTCAGCTTGCTCTTAATGAGTACATTGAGAACTTCAGGATTCGCTCTGCCCTTTGTTTCCTGCATTACCTGCCCCACAAAATACCCAAATAGCTTTTCCTTACCCTTCTTGTACTGCTGAACCTTATCCGGGTTTTGCTCAAGCACTCCCTCAATCATCTCACTGAGAACCCCTTCATCTGCTATCTGCTGTAATCCCTCTTCTTCCACTATCTTTGATGCTGACTTTCCTGTCTCAAACATTGTTACAAAAACCTGCTTAGCCATTTTGCCAGAAATAGTCCCATCTACAATTAAGCGCAGCAGATCTCCTAAAGCATTGGCACAAACTGGTGAATCACTAATGCACATACCTCGCTTATTCAGCATTCCAAAAAGCTCACCCGTGACCCATGCCGCAACTAAATCCCCCGGCAAATTGTGCTTCATAACTTCATCATAGTATTCAGCAACCTCCCTATCCGAAGATAAAATCACTGCATCATATCTTGAAAGAGCAAAATCATTCATGTACCGTGACATCTTTGCCATAGGAAGCTCAGGCAGCGTATCTTTTATTGACGCAATAAACTCCTCTGTTATCTCCAAAGGAAGCAAGTCAGGATCTGGAAAATAGCGATAATCACACACATCTTCCTTAGTCCTCATAGTCCTAGTAGTACCAGCATCTACATCATACAAAAGAGTGCTTTGCTCCACTTTCCCGCCGCTTTCCAGCACTTCAACGTGTCTCATAGCCTCGTATTTTATAGCCTGAGACACGTATTTTATGGAATTTAAGTTTTTGATCTCAGAACGAACCCCCAACGCATTTTCACCCACCTTACGCACCGAAACATTTGCATCACAACGCATGGCACCGTTTTCCATATCACCACTACACGCACCAATGTACCTCAAGATAATACGCAGCTTCTTAAGATATTCTGCAGCCTCCTCCGGAGACCGTAAATCCGGATCTGTAACAATCTCCATAAGAGCAACTCCCGCCCTATTAAAGTCTATACACGTCTTATCACCAACGTGCAGACTCTTTCCAGCGTCTTGTTCAATGTGAATCCTTGCAATGCCGATCTTCTTATTATAAGCAGATTCATCGAGTACTATGTGGCCATTTTTAGCTATAGGATGATAGAATTGCGTAATCTGATATCCTAAAGAAAGATCAGGATAAAAGTAATTCTTTCTATCAAATATGGAATATTTCTTCACCTCACAAGAAAGCGCAAGCGCTGTTTTTACTGCTTGAACAATGCAATACTCATTAGTTACCGGCAGAACGCCCGGCATCGCCACATCTAACAATGCCACGTGCGAATTAGGATCTACGGAGATCTCCGTAGATGCCCCTGAAAATAATTTACTATTCGATACAATCTGTGCGTGTACCTCAAGACCAATTACAACCTCCCAATCATGGCTTGCACCGTTGATTATCCAAGACACCACGCCCTCCTACATTTGTCTTTTCTCAACTTTTCTTCAAAAGAGTAGCTATTTCTCTAGAATATGTGACTTTCCCATGCACAACATAGGCCTCATGATTATCATCAATTTTAGACAACTCATAACTGTAATTAACCATAATTCCCAAAGAACTCAGCAAACCCTTTTGGGAAGTATCAGCCATCCAATTAAGTCGCCTAATAGATGCACCATTACTAAGATGAAAATGAGCAACGGGATCGATAACCCTACTACCACTCTTAGTATTTAAATAGTGCGCACATAGCCTTAGCAATAACTCCTGAGACACAACAGGAACACACTTAGGATCGCTACTAATGGAATTTATATAACTTTGCAACCCTTCAACAGAATGAGATATACCTATACTACGCAAGAACGCATCGCCATCTGATGCTAAAACCTCATTGAGCCACCTAACAAACCCCGGCACTGGCGAGAGAGTAGCATAAGTTTTAATGTTACTAAACTCACTAGAAAGCATGCTCACCACTCTTTTGATGAGAAAATTGCCTAAACTAATCCCAGTAAGACCGACCTGTGTGTTAGAAATAGAGTAGAAAATCGCAACTTTAGCCTCAGACGGATCCTTTTTCGGAGCGCTATCATCAAGCAACGCTTGCACACTATTTGCAACATCGTTTACCAATGCCACCTCAACAAATATTAAAGGTTCCTGAGGCATCTTATAGTGAAAAAATGCAAAACACCTGCGATCAGACTCCAACCTATGACGCAAATCCTCCCACGAAGAAATCGCATGCACTGCTTCATAAAATATGAGCTTTTCCAACAGTGACGCAGGGGAATCCCAAGTGATGTGACGCAGCTCTAATAAGCCCACATCAAACAACGAAGAAAGTACTCCTTTTAGATCTCTCTCCAATGCGAAAAAATTCTCCCCCTTTTTCGAGAGTGTAATAGCATCTGCCCTCATATCTACGAGAAATTTCACCCCTTCAGATAAGGACATAAACTGCTTTAAGATGCTTAGCCTAGGAGAGGACAAAACTGAAATCAGCTCGAATCTGAGCTTTTCTTCCAAAGCACTGTCTGTATTATTAACATACTCACTAATCTTGCCATCTACTTCTTCCTGCATAGAGTTGAATCTATCATTCAACATACGCAAGAACCTTGCCTTGCCCACATCAGACAGCTGTAAATAAAGATTACCCAACGATATAGTATTGTACCTAGCCTTAACTTCCCCCCCCTTTGGGCTTACGCACTCGCGCATCTTACTCAAGAGATTGTCTATGTCTTGCTTCCTAGATAAGTCTTTGCCTATGTTACCAACCCACGACAATACAACGTCGGTTACCTCGTCAAATACCTTAACTACACTGCTAATCGTCCTGTATTTTATCTTAAGTAGGGAGTTCTCCACAAAGCAAGCGCGGCTAGTTAATTCCGCCGATGCTATAACATTTGCAAGGCTTCGTCTACATCAAAGTTCACAACACAGCGTCTAGGAAGTTTGATAAGCGTATAAAATGCACCATCTGGCAACTATTCCCCTTACCAAACTACACCTAACGCGATACCACCTGAGTGGCAAAGTTGCATCTTTTGCCACCATGACTACATTCCAGAGGAGACTACTACCACGGTAGCAAAATTTGTGGAGAAGCGTATTGTACCGGAGCGTACACAATGCAAAGATGCCACATGTTAATGTGTATACTCTTTAAAATTACAAAAAACAAGCCCCTTACCCCCAAAAAAATATTAGCCAAAGTAACATTCAAATAACACCTATATGAGCTTAAAGTGCTGATAACATCTAAACTTACGGACAGCACTTTCGGTTTCATTAACATGCTGCCCGCCAGCACCAGAAGCACGATAAGTATCAATTCGAAGATCCTTTTCTTGAATTTTTATGTCAATTTCATAATCTACAACAGGGGATACTTCAACGCTAGCAAAGCTGGTATGCCGTTTTGCAGCATGGTCAAAGGGAGAAATGCGCACTAACCTATGAATACCACTTTCAGTACGTGCCCACCCATAGGCGCCAATACCACATATTTTAATAGTAACAGCTTTCAAACCTGTTTCCTCACCGTCAACAGAATCAATAGTCTCAACCGCGGATAGGGGAAATGCAGACAAATTATATAAAAATATTCATGAAATTCCGATAACAAAGACTTGAATAAAACGAATTAGGGGATTAGTATTACCGGTGTTTTTCCATTACGTTTGCGGTTATGTCCTCGATAGGAGTCAATAAGGTTATTTTGATTGGGTATCTTGGAAAAGACCCAGATGTGAGAGTTATGCAAAATGGGAAAGAAATGGCAAATTTCTCCCTTGCTACATCCGAGAGCTGGCTAGACAAAGCGTCTGGTTCTCGCACTGAAAAAACAGAGTGGCACAACATTGTTGTATTCAGTGAAGGCCTCGTGAAGGTAGTTAAGACATGCGCTCGTAAGGGTAGTAAGGTCTACCTAGAAGGTTCTCTACGCACGAGAAAATGGGTAGATCAGAATAACAATGATCGTTACACGACCGAAGTTGTCCTTCAGGGTTTTAATTCGACTCTATGTCTTCTTGATCCCAAGGGAATGTCATCCGGTGATGCTGCTGCGTCAAGCATAGGCACCCCTCCCGCAAGCAGCGAAGAGGCTGGTTCGTTTGGCAATGTGGATTTTCTTGATCCTGATGTAGATGAAATTCCCTTCTAATAGGGCAGGTTTTGCTAGTAAGTGTTGTAGTGCAGTATATGAGGTCTCCACGGAGTGTCTGTTTTTTTATCGTCGTAATTGTGCAAGTTTGACGTTTTTACAGCTTATACTCGGTGTAGTTCGTGGTAGGCTATTCTTCTCGGATTCTATGGAAGGGGGTGGTATTCCCTTCCGTGTAGTTAGAAGTTCAGTTTGGTGCATGCATTGTGGAAGTGCGGGTACTTATCTCTACCCAGGCCCCATCCGTAGGAATTTAGGTCAGGGTTACGAATGCTCTAGAGGTTGTTGGGATAGTTGCTAGCTCCATAACTGACAATAGTCCACCGGTATACGCGTGTGTTTTTTACAAGGCTAGTCCCCACCTATTAGAATGGGGCGCACTCGTTAAGATCCCACATAATTGCATGCTGACCCTATATAAGTACGCATCCCTATCGTATGGTGAAGGACTTACGTACAGGGCATGAAACTGGAAATGTAGATGCAGTAATGAATGGAGACTTAGACGCTTTTATCACTGTAGCGCTCATGCGTGGGTCTCTTGCCAAGGTA
>NZ_JAHLEX010000089.1 GCF_023476575.1 Anaplasma phagocytophilum
CATTCGAACATGTATTAATAGCATTTTTATGACTTATTTACGGTGCAGGATTGTTTTGCTATGTGCGTCCCGAATGCAGGAGAGATTTTAGCCCCGCCGTAGTTAGCCTAGTCAAGTTCAAGCACTTCTCTATCTATTACGTGTTTGTATGTGACCTATAAAACAGGCTTATTTGCAGCGTTGAAAGTAATACTCTACGTAACTATCAAAGAGAGAGGCTTATTTGAGCATCGATAATTGTGAGGAAAGACAGCTGCGCTGAAATAACAACGTACTTAAGAGCCGAGGAGTAAGAGGTGATAGCATGTCACAATACACCACCTCTTACTGTCTGCACACCAAAGCAACTTTCTTTAATAAAGCTGTTCTAAACTATGCTTCTTCTGATTTTTCTGCTGCAGCTTTTTTCAGTGTTACCTTTACTGTATATCCTGAGGCATTATTTTTAGCAGTTATTACTAACGTCCCGTCACCGTCGTTGTACTCTGATTTCGAGTTATCCTTAAGCCCACTAACATAAAGGTCTCTTTCCTGTGCATAAGCATCTTCGTTTTCATATCCAATGTACAGTAGAGATTCACTAGTTAACATTTCTTGCAAGCTTGCACTAGCTAAAGCAATATCTGAGCCATTGCTGCCACTATTTTTTACAACTATGGCTTCAAAAAGTTTTTCTTGCATATTATGTTGTGCGTCATCTTGAGAAGACTGAGCAAATCTTAGAGCATAAGCCTCATCTCCCAAGTCAATGCGCTCTTCAAGCGAAGTAGCTCTAACAAACGACAAGTTCTCCATAGAAAAGTCGTTACAGGTACTTGGGCGAGCATTATCTCCAGTGCACGAGGTTACAACTACAGAAGCTGTTGTAAAGTCATTCAGTATATCAAACATAAGTATAATTCTCCGGTGTATAAATTCAGGTGTTTGACTGTATAATAATCATGACGATTTTGCAAAATAAATCTACCTGATACAAGTGTATTACGCTAGCGATGATATCGCCTACTAGCGCGCAAATTGTGTTATAGGTATAGTGCTACACCAAACAGTAATGGCACCACCAATGCTTATCCAGGTCTTGTGACTTTTTCAGCGTTACTTTTACTACACATCCCGAATTATTGCTGGTAGATCTGAACAAGATGCGAGTTCTTCATTGCACGATGTTATAGTAACAGACGCCGTTGCAAAGTCGTTAAGTATATTAAACATATGTGTGATCCTCCAGCGCATAATTTCAGGTGCCAGACTGTATAAAAATCACCACGGTTTTGCAAAGTAAATCTACCTAATATTTGTAATCGCGCTAGCGGTATATTGCCCACTAGCGCGAAAATTTTGTTGTGGGTACTTTACTAAATCTAGGCGGATGCAGAAGCTTTTTTCAGTGTTATGGTTACTGAACATTTTGCGGAGTTTTCTGTAGAAGTAAGCACTAGCGTATCGTCACTCTCTGATGTTGTATTAGCTTTTAGTTCAGCTACAAACAGTTGTCTTGCTCGCGCATGAACATCATTGTCATTCTCACCATCATCTTTGCTTTGGTATGCTTCAGAATCGCTTATTGTTACTTCGTGCAAGGTTGCGCTATAGAAATTTACATCTGGCCTACCTACCTTTCGTTCAACAAGAATGGTCTCTAAAAAGTAGTCATGAACCTTTGGCGCTTCTGGATCAGAGTTAGAAAATATTAAAGCATAAGATTCATTACCAGTGTGATGGTGTTGTTCAACTGGAGTAGCGCCAATAAACGGTAAATTTTCTACAGAAAAGTCGCAGTAGGAACTTGGAAAAGATGAATGTTCCCTATTACAAGATATGGTTACAGACGCTGTTACAAAGTCATTAAATGAATCGAACATATGTGTGATTCTCCGGAGCATAATTTTAGGTGCCAGACTGTATAATAATCACCACGGTTTTGCAAAGTAAATCTATACTAATATTTACATATCGTGCTAGCAGAACATCGCCTACTAGCGCAAGAATTGTCTTGTAAGTGTTGATGATTAAATACTCGGTTTATTCGGATGCAGAGTCTGCTTTTAGTGTTACGGTTACTTTACATTTTGCAGTATGACTCGTAGCGGTGAGCACTAGTGTCCCATCTTGTTCTATTGTTGAATCAGGCATGAGACCATGCATAGCCATGCCAAATTTTTTTTCATGAAGATCATCGCCATGTTTTTCGCGCATAGTATCTTCATTAGATAGTATTTCAACGCATTCTACACTATACAAGCTAATATCATTACTATCTGGGAGTCTCCGAAAGACGACATCTAGCATGTATGTGTTAAAGAATTTTGATCTTCTTGTTTTTCACTACGGAATGTCAAAAGGGCGTATTCATAACCCGATGGAAGGTCATATACAAAAGGAGCAGACTTAGACTTAGTAAGTGGCAAATTCTCAAAGGAAAAGCCGCCGCAGGCAGCTGGAAAAGATAAATGCGTTCCGGCAGTTGTAGTAGCTACGGATGCCACTATAGTATCATTAAATATGTCAAACATATGTATAATTCTCCGATGTATAGTTTCAGGTGTCAATTAAAATCAAGTGTGAAGACTGCGTTGTACACATATCTCAACACTAAGGCTATTTGACTGTAGGAACCTTTTCTAATGTTACAGTTACTGTACATTTTGCAGAATTACTGGTAGAAGTCAGCACTAGTTTGTCATCGCCTTCGCCTTGCACAGATTTCAAATCACCTTCGAGCTTATCAATACGTAAGTGCCTCTGCATTGTATAAGCATTTTCAATTCTTTCAGATCCGTCGTATCGCATAGACTCGCTTTCTATCACTTCACTCAGAGATCTGCACCAGATAAGCTGACCTCGGTGCCACCAGAGCTTTTCTGAACTTTCACTTTTAAATATAAACCGCGATCATGCAGTTCGTGGCCTACCTGATCAGAATCCTTAAATACTAAAGTGTAGTCTTCATAGCCTGTGGCTGTATCTTGTTTATCACTCTTCACTCTATAAAATGGCAAATTTTTCATAGAAAAGTTGCTGCAGGTACCTGTACAAGGTGTATTTTCTTCAGTGCACACCGTAGTCACAGATGCTGTAACATCATATGCATCCCCTGGATAATCTGCACTCAAAACATCTTCACAATAATCTGGTTCATCTAGAAATCTTTCAATACACTCCCTAGGAACAGGTGGGATTTTAGTATCGTTAAATAATATATCAAACATATGTGTCCTCTTATGTATAATTTCAGGTATTAGGCTGTGTGATAATCACCCGAAATATACTAGAGACGTTATGTCTGCGTGCTTTCGCCACTCAGAGCGCAACTTTTGCGCTCTGAGTATGTTATAATTCGACATTACTCCATGAAGGTTTATTCAGTATTACTGCGACTGAGTATTTTGTAGAATTGTTTGTAGGAGTCAGAACTATCTTGTAGTTACCAGCATCAGACTTTGACTCTAAATCAGCAATGAGAGCACAAACATGATTACTTGCGTTTTGAGAATGAACATCTTTAACAGTCTTTGTAGCTCCGTGGTATCGTGCTACATTATCTGCGTTTAAGCCTTTGGTCCTATGCTCAGTGACTGCTACGTGCACATTGCGGTGGAAAGTGTGGAGTTGTTCTACGTCATTGCAGAAAGTACCAAATCTTAAATTGCAGGATATGTTTGACATTTCATCTACAGTAACCCATATATCATTCATAAAAAAAGGCATTATAAGGATAAAGCGCAGAATTATACGATATAGTCACAGTTGTTATTGTATATTTGGTAAATATATCAAACATATGTATGATTTTTCAGTGCATGATTTAAAATTCTTAACTTTATAATAATTACTCCAATTTTGCAAAGTAAATATACCTTAATCACTGTATATCTAGCTATGTAATATCAATAACTGGCGCGAAAATTGTGCTTCCAGTATTTTTCTCAAAACTACGGTGTCATGTGCTTATTAACTATTACTTCCCTATGTAGCTCTCTGATGAAAAAAAACGAAAGTTTGCGAATGCGGAGCAGCATTGCTAGATTTCGTTGAACAATTTGCTAATTTGCAACTAAAGCACTTAGGATCAAGCTTGATAGTGTTTTGAATGATAGTAGGCAATAAGTTTTAGGGGATTTATTCGCACACTTGTTATCATCATCCTTATTTGTACTTAGTTGGTCGGATATTTGTGCAAGTTGTTGTAAAATATGCATATTGTATGTATAGGTGTGCACGATATCATCTCTTTAAGTGTATCGTGTAGCACTTAAACAAATGCTGGTTAACGTAGAGGGATTAAAGGAGGATTTACGTATATGTATGGTATAGATATAGAGCTAAGTGATTACAGAATTGGTAGTGACACCATTTCCGGTGGAGATGATGGCTACTACGAAGGATGTGCTTGTGACAAAGATGCCAGTACTAATGCGTACTCATATGACAAGTGTAGGGTAGTACGCGGAACATGGAGACCAAGCGAGATTGTTTTATATGTTGGTGATGAGCATGTTGCATGTAGGGATGTTTCTTCAGGTATGCACCAGAGTTATTTGCCAGGAAAGATATATTTTATAGAGAGCAATGAGAGCAGAGATGTTAATACTGAGGGTGGTATTTATACTACTGTTGTAGAGGCATTATCGCTGGTGCAAGAGGGAGATGGTACAGGTATGTACTTTATAAATGCACCAGAAAAAGCAGTTGTAAGGTTTTTCAAGATAGACAAGGGTGCAGCAGAAGAACCACATATAGTGGATCCTAATGTAGTTGAGTCAGCAACAGGGCTTGGTGCGGATACGCAAGAAGTAGGCGAACATGAAATTCCGGGAGTATCTGATCTGGAAGAATCAGTAACTGAAGAAGCTCGGG
>NZ_JAHLEX010000009.1 GCF_023476575.1 Anaplasma phagocytophilum
CCGTCAATGAATATCTGTGGAACAGTCTTCCTACCGGAGCGTTCTACCATTTCAAGTTGTGCTTCTGGATCGTTAGTTATATCTATCTCTTTGAAATGAATACTTTTTTTGTTGAACAAAGCCTTAGTTTGTAGAACTTCAATATTCCATACTTTATATCTTCCTATAGGATAAACGGCTTCTATTACTTACGAAACCATAGCTTGCACCGCAGTATACTTCGTAACTAGCATATGACTGTATAAGCTTCACTTTTGCTATAAGAGCAGATTTAACAGCGAGCAATTTTATTCATGCTGCCTAAGTTTACCTTCATAACTTTCCAAATCGTATGGATCTGTGATGCTATTTGTCCCACAACACATACATTGTGGATTTTTAGAAAATTCGTACGTCGTAAAATTGTGATTAAGCAGATCAATCCTATGTAACTTGCCAATATTGGGCTGTGAGACTCCAACTACGTGCTTTATCACCTCGCTAGCAGCCATGCTTCCCACAACTCCAACCGTAGCACCAATCACGCCTGCACGAGCACAATTGAGATCCGTACTTACAGGTTGCTGCTCAAAAAAACAACGATAGCACGGGCTTTTCCCCGGATGGATAACCATTAATTCACCGACAAACCCTATTGCCACACTGTGTATAAGTACTTTATTTTTTGCAACACACGCATCGTTTAGAAATAGTTTCACCGCTAATCTGTCGACGCAGTCTACTACGATATCTACATCGTGAAGGACAGTATTGAAGTTGTGTGGCCCTATAGCAGCTTTTAACCCTATAACTTCCAGGTCGCTATTTAGTTTTTGCACAAATCGTGTTGCCACATCGACTTTGCTCAACCCGATGTCTTCTTCTCTATATATCGTTTGCCTGTTAAGATTAGAAACCTTGACTGTATCGTCATCACATAAGATGAGACGTCCAATTCCACTTGCTGCAAGAATTGGAATCGTAGCGCTACCGAGGCCTCCGCATCCTACAACCAAGACTGAGCTACTCAGTAGTCGCTTTTGTCCCTGCGCGCCAACTTCAGGAACCAATACCTGCTGAGCATACCTTTCTTTCATATTCCTAAAGTGTCCTACGTCTCCCATCTTGCCGCTACGATATGTTGACGAATAGTGTCAATCTACACAAAAAAAACAGCTTATTTAATAAAACTACTACCAGGCTTTGAGATAGGGATTTGCGCTAAAAAGTCAGGCACTTCTTCAGCACGGTAATTCTTTATGTCTAATGACAGCAAACTGACTACTGGCACAGGAATGTCCACATCTTTGGCGCGCGTGACAATACTTAATTCACCTGCGATCTTCCCACCCAGGGCAGTTACTGCCTTAATAACTGCAAGAGAAGATTTGCCGGTGGTAATAACGTCTTCCACAATTAGAACCTTAGCATTCTCAGCAACATTAAATCCTCTACGCAAGGTAAAGCAACCATCAACACGCTCAAAAAATACAAAATTTACGCCAAGCTGCCGGGCTATTTCATATCCAAACATAAGCCCTCCTATTGCAGGAGACGCTATAACATCCACATTGAGCAAGTCTTCATGATCACTGGCGCGTGCCTTTTTAAGCAAAGCCTCACACAAAAACACACACACGGAAGGTACTTCATGTAACTTTGCACACTGTATATAGGTATCGGTGTGAAGACCTGAAGTAAGGAGGAAATGACCCTTTAAGATAGCAGATCGTTCCATCAAAACATTCAATACATCATTCTCTGAGTTTATACACGTTTCGGAAACCCGCACAAAGCACCTCTCATATACCTAAACGCCAAGACCACTGTGGTGCAACTTTACACCACATGCTACTGCCATAGAATATACTATATACCTACTGCCTTTATGAGTCAAAACCGTACTGCAGTCTTAAATATCCTATAAGACCAGTACAGTGGAGATGCTTTTCAGGGTATATTCAAAACTCGGGGTATACCTAGTACCCGCAATAATTGAAGCAGTGACGGTTATTAAGATAACAGTCGTTTCTTCTACTTCGGTTATGGAGTAAACTTTGGGTGTGATGGTAGTTTTCTGAGACATTAGGAAGTTACACCGATAGAATCTCATAGCGAAGACGTTATCCCAATACTGCACTGTGAGGATATCTTTCCATTTCGAAAACACTGGTAAGTATTCCCATTATCTATGAATCGCGAGGTATACCAAGAGCTTATGCAATAACTCTTATTATGAAAAAGCAAGACCAAGGGTATTAGAGATAGTGGTAGTAAGGAAGATGAAGCTGATACAGTATATCTACTAGCTAAGGAGTTAGCTTATGATGTAGTTACTGGTCAGACTGACAAGCTTGCTGCTGCTCTTGCCAAAATAAACGGTAAGGACATTGTTCACTTTGCTAAGGCTGTTGAAATCTCTCACCCTATCATCGATAAGAAAGTATGTACCGGAACTCATGGCGATAGAGATACTTCAGGGCAAAGTAGCCCTTCGTCGTTTGCAGCTGAGGCAACTGCAAGCGCCGTGGCGCAGTGCAGCGGCTTCGCTACGGCTAAGGATTCTACACTATCGTTTAGCAAGTTTGTGGAAGGTGTAAAGATTGGTGAGAAGAATTGGCCTACGGGTAGAGTATTCAATAGTAGTGCTAGAGATGCCACAAAGAATAGTAACTCTACAGCCGTAGCCAAAGACCTAGTCAAGGAACTCACTCCTGAAGAAAAAACAATAGTAGCTGGGTTACTAGCTAAAACTATTGAAGGGGGTGAGGTCATTGAGATTAGGGCTGTTTCTTCTAACTTCATGAGAATATGAGACAAGTGACTTCGAACCTTTCCATGGTTAGCTTTGGGTGTGATGATTGTTTTACTAGATTTAGAGAATACATTCTGCGGGAGTTGGGAATATAATCCCATAGCAACCTCAATTTTAATACGAGAATATCTTAGTATGGAACAGCTTCAGAAAAAGATAGTGATTCTTAGAGACTGGTATAATTACAGAAAGTTTCACCATGCGGTATTGGTAAGTTACCTTCAAATACGCAGGTAAGTACACAAATTACCTGTGGATCCCATAGGTATACCAAAGCCTATGTAGTAAATCTCTCATCTACGAAGCAAAACTACTACCATGCAGATACATCTGTGTAATTGCAATCCTTCTCACAGACTATAGGTCCAGCTATAGCTTTTTTCCCCTTTGCATAGGTGAAACATGCACTAGTATCCCCAGTTGCTGGATAACAAAAACCTTGCATTCCTACAACCTAAATGTATGATTGATTGTTAGATTTTTTGGCTTCATACTAGGCTTTTTCCTTATGCTTCGCGCATTTCTCATCAGTGTTGCGTTTTGTTGTTTTGGCTTTTTTCTGTCCTACAGCGTAGAAGCCAGTGCTCCGAAGCCGTGGCAATTTGGATTTCAGGAACCTGCTACCGAGATTATGGAGGCTATACAGAAATCTCACAATTTCGTGATGATTGTAATGTCTGCCGTTGTTATCTTGGTTTTCGTTCTTCTTGCATATGTGCTGGTGAGGTATAGAAAAAGGCCAGGGGATCAGGTAGAATTTAACAGAAAGAATTCTCACAATGTTGTTCTTGAAATACTGTGGACGCTAGTGCCTTTGCTGATAGTCGGTTTCTTGACATTTAGTAATGTCAAGCTTATTAGGTATGAGCAGAAGTTGCCTAAGGCAGATTTCGTCATCAAGGCTATCGGCTATCAGTGGTACTGGTCCTATGTGTACCCCGAAAATGACATAAGCTTTGATAGCTATATGAAGGCTGATTCCGAAATAACGGGTGATGAACTGCGATTGCTTGAGGTAGATCACAGAATGGTTGTGCCTGTCAATAAGACCGTTTTGTTACAGACTACTAGTGGTGATGTTATACATAGCTGGGCTGTGCCTTCTTTAGGGGTGAAAGTAGATGCAGTGCCTGGTAGGTTGAATGAAGCTTGGTTCTTAGTGAAAGAGCCTGGTATTTATTATGGACAGTGTTCTGAGCTTTGTGGAAGATTGCACGGGTTCATGCCTATAGTGGTGGAAGCTGTGACTCAGGAACAGTTTGAAGCTTGGTTGGCTCAGAAGAAGGTAGAGTCTTGAGTGCGTTGCGATTACTTATAGTGGTCGCGTTTTGTTTTTTCCGAGTGTGAATGGAGAGCATTATGGATGTAGAGCATGTGCCTAAGGGTTGGAGACGTTGGTTGTTCTCGACAAACCACAAGGATATAGGTTCAATGTACATAATTTTTTCTATTATCGGGGGAGTTATCGGGGGGCTTTTATCTTTAATTTTGCGGGCTCAGTTGGCGCATATTGATGTGCTAACTGGTAACTATCAGCTATATAATGTGATGGTGACAGGGCATGCGTTAATCATGGTGTTTTTTATGATAATGCCAGCTCTGACTGGGGGATTCGGTAACTGGTTTGTGCCTCTCCTAATAGGAGCTCCGGATATGGCGTTTCCACGGCTTAATAATCTAAGTTTCTGGATGTTGGTTTCGTCGCTTGCGTTATTGATATGCTCTGTGTTTATAGGTGATGGGCCGGGTACGGGGTGGACTCTTTATCCCCCTCTTTCATATCTTGGATCGCATCCTGATGCTGCTGTAGATATGGCAATACTTGCGTTACATGTTGCCGGGATTTCTTCAATAGTTGGGTCAATAAATTTTATTGTTACTATTTTTAATATGCGTGCACACGGCATGACTTTAATGAAAATGCCGTTGTTTGTGTGGACGATATTATTAACTTCCTTCATGTTGATAGTTTCTCTTCCGGTTCTGGCTGGTGCTATAACAATGCTTTTAACGGATCGTAATTTTGGTACTGGCTTTTTTAATCCTGCTGGTGGCGGGGATCCCATATTATTTCAGCATTTGTTCTGGTTTTTTGGGCATCCGGAGGTTTATGTCATTATATTCCCTGCTTTTGGTATAGTTAGTCAGATAGTATCAACTTTTTCACATAAGGCTGTTTTTGGCTACTTAGGCATGGTTTTTGCGCTTGTCGGTATAGCTACCGTAGGATTGGTTGTTTGGGCGCATCACATGTTCACAACGGGGATAAGTGCTGAGTTGGTAACTTACTATAGCGTAACTACAATGCTAATCGGTGTGCTTACTGGCGTAAAGGTGTTTAGTTGGATTGCTACAATGTGGGGTGGAAAAATAGAATTTAAGACTCCTATGCTTTTTGCGATAGGGTTCATTTTTGTTTTTACTGTAGGAGGGATGACCGGCATAATAGTATCGCATGGTGGTATAGATAGGGTTTTGCATGACACATATTATGTTGTTGCGCATTTTCACTATGTTATGTCTATAGCAGCGCTGTTCGCTGCTTATGCAGGGTTCTATTATTGGATAGGGAAGATTTCTGGTAGACAGTATCCTGAATCTATGGGGAAGATACATTTCTGGTTCACTTTTATTGCTACAAACATAACGTTTTTTCCTCAGCACTTTTTGGGGCTTGCTGGAATGCCGAGGAGAATACCTGACTATCCTGATGCGTTTGTTCCGTGGAATTATATATCCTCTGTGGGGGCTTTGTTGTCTTTCATATCTGTTATATTTTTTATAGCTATAGTGATATATACTCTGAGGAAGGGGGAAAAGGCGCCTTCTAACCCGTGGGGTGGTGATACTTTAGAGTGGACGTTGCCGTCGCCTGCTCCGTTTCACACCTTCGAAGAAGTACCTCATGTGGACTAGTGTAGATTCCTATTGGTGCTCATGATGGGTGTTTCGCAACACTTTGCTCTTTCTTCGGCGAGAGACTATTGGCAGCTTTTAAAGCCTAGAATCATGTACTTGGTAGTTTTCACGGCTTCTACTGGTATGGTCATGGCCCCCGGAACAATACATCCGCTTATCGGTCTTATGTCAGCCTTATGTGTTGCTATAGGATCAGGTGGTGCTGGAGCGTTGAATATGTGGTTCGATAGTGATATCGATACCGTGATGTCTAGAACTAAAACACGTCCAATCCCTTCTGGAAGGATATCGCGTGCGCAGGCGCTAGAGTGTGGGGTAGCCTTATCTCTGCTCTCAGTATTCATAATGTCGATCACGGTAAATTATGTGTCAGCAATTCTATTAGCTTGTAGTATTGCATTCTATGCTGTTGTGTATACTATGGTACTGAAGAGGAGAACACAACAAAACATTGTACTTGGTGGAATAGCTGGCGCGTTTCCCCCTGTTATTGGGTGGACATCTGTAACAGGCATGCCTTCGATAGAGAGTCTGCTGCTATTCATGATGATATTTTTGTGGACTCCTCCGCACTTCTGGGCACTCTCGTTACTCAACCGAAATGAGTACAAAATGGCCGGAATCCCAATGCTGCCGGTCTATAGCGTCAGATCGACAAAAAATCATATAATGGGTTACAGTTTACTTCTATTTATTGTGGCTATGTTGCCTGGTCTATTCTTAACAGAAACAGTACTGTACGAAATCATTGCTTCAAGTCTGGGAGCAGTATTTCTGACTCACGCGTACCGTTTGCTGAAAGAAGTTGGTGAACCCTCGCCAAAGGCTTGCATGGGGCTCTTTAGCTTTTCTATTTACTATTTATTCCTCATTTTCTCAGCTATTGCGCTGTGTTCTTAATCTAGCATGTCTTCGGGGATTGCCAGCATGTCTGTGTACACGCTCGCTGTATCCTTATCACCTATAGCGCTATACGCCTCCGCCAACCTATAAATTCCTTCTTGAAAATATACGGAATCAGGGTATTCCCTAACGAGTGTGGAAAATCTCTTTACAGCTGCTATATACTCACCACGTTTCATATAGAATCTTCCTGTCAAAAACTCCTTCGCTGCAACATGATTCCTCAAATGACCCAGCTTCTCTTGCACAGGTGCAAGGTACTCAGACTCTGGAAACATCTTGACAAACTCTGCAGCATACTCCAGGACTTCTTTCGCTATGGATTCATCAAGACCTAAATCGGGAACCAGCATGTATTTGGACGCGATCCTTATGTAGTATGCATAATCAATGACAGGACTATTAGGATATATGCCTATGTACCCTTCGACAAGGGTTGCAGCTTCACGATAATTTCCCAGTTCATAATTAGCCTCGGCGGACATTAAACTCCCATCTATCGCTACCTGAGAAAATGGATATAGGGCCTCTATTTTATTTAATATCGCTATGGCATCCTTGTACTTCTTCTTCTCGAATAGCACTGACGCTCGGTCATAAAGGACGTGCACACCTACATCGTCTATAATTTCATCAGCACGAACGCTTCCCGAAAACACTGCGAGGACAGCGAAAAGTACAAAGTAAACTCCACGAAGACTCATTAGTAGCACCAGAAAAAACCCCACGCTCGCGCGATTTAATCACAAAGACTATAACGGGGCAAGCCCTAATATCTTGACCGAAGCGACAATGTCTAAACTCGTTGACAAGTATGTCATTTATGATAGCGTACGCTATGATGTTGCTTTAGGAGTAGTCTCTATATTATTGGAGGCATTATGAATGTTCTTGTTATAGGCTCTGGTGGAAGAGAGCATGCTTTGCTGACTTGTCTTAGTCGTTCACCAATGCTGGAGCGTCTGTTCGTTGCACCTGGTCGTGAAGCAATGTCAGATCTGGCTACCTTAGTAGACGTAAGTGTTGACAATTTTGTAGAAGTAGTACAGCTGTGCAAGCAGGAAAAGATAGATTTGATCGTTGTGGGTCCGGAACAGCCCCTAATAAATGGCTTAGCCGATGCTCTAAGCGATGAGGGGATCTTCGTTTTCGGCCCTTCCAAGGCTGCGTCTAGGTTAGAAGCCTCAAAAGGGTTTACGAAGGAGCTTTGTTCTAGATATCACATACCGACAGCACGGTATGGCTATTTCATGGATATAAATGCTGCAAAACAGTATGTAAAACGTAGCAAGCTTCCTTTAGTGGTGAAGGCGGATGGACCTGCAAAAGGAAAAGGTGTGGTTGTATGCCGAACCCATGATGAAGCATATGATGCATTGGAATCTATGCTTGTGCATGGCAAATTTGGCAAAGCTGGTGATGCTGTGGTGATTGAGGAATTTTTGGAGGGGACAGAGCTCAGTTTTCTAACTCTTATAGATGGCACAAATCCGGTTGTTCTGGGCGCTGTACAGGACTATAAGACGCTGTACGATGGAAACAAAGGCCCGAATACTGGAGGCATGGGTTCTTACTCGTCACCAAACATAATGACGCCTGAGATGGAACATCTGATCGTACAGAAGATTGTGTATCCAACAATAAAGGCAATGTACAATATGGGCATCCGGTATAGGGGCCTCTTATTTGCCGGCATCATGATTAGAAAAAATGAGCCGTATCTTCTAGAGTATAATGTTCGGTTTGGTGATCCAGAGACGCAAGCGATCTTGCCTAGGCTAGATTCCGATTTATTGAGGCTTATGTCGCTCACTGCTAAAGGCAGGTTGGGTAGTGAGGTTGTGGAATTGAACCGTAAGTCTGTTGTTTGTGTTGTAGCCGCTAGTAAGGGTTATCCTGATAGATGCGAGACTGGTTCTGTTATAAATGGCCTAGATGCGGTCGCAAAGTGTCCTAATGTTCAAGTTTTTCACGCGGGAACAAAGCGCGTAGGTAATGATTGGGTAGCAGATGGGGGCAGGGTTTTAAATGTGGTTGCTTCTGCAGATGATCTTGATACAGCAAAACATCAGGTTTATGCAGCGCTTGATTTGCTAGATTGGCCTGGCGGTATGTATAGGTATGACATAGGCTCTTGACTTGACGAAAGAATAGGAGGGGTAGTTTAGACACAGTAGTTGGGCGAACAGGGTTGTTTGCTGGTGGTACCTCTATACAAAGTGGTGATTTGGGGGATTGCATTGGGGTACGTTTTTCTATTTTTGCTCCTTACATAGATAGCGATTCCTCATATGTTGGTTTGGGTGCTGTATTGGAGAGTTTGTAAAAAGAAAGTGTGAGAGGTGTGTGAGCTCGCTTTTCTTGACAGTAGTCTTGGGCTTTGGTAGAGTGCGATCTTGATAATACGTGGTGAGATAAATGCTTTCGTTTACTGATGTTTATGCGGCAGATCCTTCTACTGCTGCGGCACCTGCTGCTGGAATCGGAGCTTCTATTGCTGGTTTTATTCCACTAGTTTTAATATTCGGTGTTTTTTACTTTCTAGTAATTCGTCCTCAACAAAAGAAACTCAAGGAACATAACAAGCTTTTAGGAAGCTTAAAAAGGGGCGATAAAGTCGTTGCTGCTGGTGGTGTGTATGGGACTATTACAAAGGTGGATTCTAATAATGCATCTGTGCTGCACATCGAAGTTTCCAATGGCGTAGAAATTAAAATATTGAAGTCATCTATTTCAGAGGTTTTAAACAAAGATAGCGCTAATGCTTCTGGAGCAAAACCTGCTAATAGCTAGCTCACATTCTTGCACGAGTTATTAATAGCTGGCGGCGTTTTGCTGCGTGATGATGGACGGATTTTTATCATTAATGTTGAGCATTCTGCTTATAGTGGGGTGGTTCCTGAAATAGCTGCACGTGGCTCACTATGATTTCTTGTAGGTGCTCGTGAAAAAGGCATTGAGACGCAATTCAGGTCTAAAATTCGATGATCTTTAGGGTATAGCTGTTTCTGCTGTGCATGGGTTAGTAGGTATTTTGGGTGTTATGTTTGTAAAGGCTGTTTCCTATGCTACGAAAAAGACTATCATAGCGGTAAATCATTTAGTAGCCCATGCTTTAGTGGAGCAGATGATTCAAGAGATTGTCTTTTCTTGTTCTTATTGTTTTGGGTGCCATTGTCAGTTTATGTTAGCTCATGATGTTGGTTGCTACAGTAAATTGGGCGTAGCATTCGACGATTCACTAGGTGAAGCGTTTGATAAATAATGCTTGGGTTAGGGTATCCGGGTGGTCTGGATACTTATGCGCCACTATTTTAAATTGCGTCAATAACAGTTTGCCTTATGATCTCAGCTGCTTTTGTAGCATATTCGCTTGGCAGACTTACTCGGGCTGTACTGGGACTTCCTCCTCCTTTTCCTTGGACTTGCTGCTGTAATGCTTTAACTATCTCTGTTGCTTTAATGTTTTTGATTACACCTTCCCCCACGCCTATTATAAACGTTGACCTCTTGCCATCCGTCGTCGAGATCGCTCGCACCTCATTGGTCTGCATTTTCTCCCTAACATAGTTCGCTACTACCTCTACCGGTATGTTGCTAAACTCACCTACGTATAACTTTATCTCTGAACCAACTTCTATACATTTTGCACATGAATTCATGTGTGTATAGCATATTGTAGCCATCTTCTTATTTATCTCTCGTTGCTCTACAAATACCTTCTTGAGCTTCTCCATTACCTGGTCTACCGGAACGCTAAGACATTCCGCAACTTGTTGCAGCGATTCACTATCCCTGTTCATACTGCTCACAACCTCATGCCCCGTAATTGCCTCAATACGCCTTACTCCCTGAGCAATACCAGTCTCTGAGACAATTCGAAAAGCTCCAATATCCCCTGTGAAGCGTACGTGGGTACCACCACATAGTTCTTTGGAACTACCCATGCTGACAACACGCACATTTTGATCATTATACTTCTCACCAAAAAGGGCTATTGCTCCTTCATGTACGGCATCCTCTAAGCTACAATGATCGATGATTATAGGCTGATTTGCCATGATTTGCCTATTAACTTCCCTTTCTACCGTGCGTAATTGCTCTTTAGTTAATGGCAATGCATGACTAAAATCAAAACGCAGCTTGTCCGCCGCGACTAAAGACCCTTTCTGTTGAATTCCCTCACCTATTAGTGTACGGAGCACAGATTGTAATATATGCGTTGCAGAATGATTTGCCCGGAGCTTTTCACGGCGTTGCTTATCTACTACTGCTTCTACAACATCTCCTACCTTTAAGGTGCCTCTAACAACTCTTATTTTGTGCAAATGAACATTATTAGATTTCGTAGTGTCTACAACTTCAGCTACGCTATCGCATTTGGTCGTTACTACGTTAAGGAGGCCAGTATCACCTTCTTGCCCCCCGGATTCTGCGTAAAAGGGCGTTACGTCTAGTATGGCCATGCCCTCTTCGCCTTCACTCATTGAAGTAACGGCTTCTCCTGAACAGAATATCTCTTTGACCATAGATTTAATTCTATGATTCTCATACCCTACGAAACTAGTGGCCTTGTGCTTGTTTAAAATATGCGAGCTCACTGTTTGTGCTGCAATTTCACCTGAACCCTTCCAATGCTTGCGCGACTGCTCTTTCTGCTTTGCCATGCATTTATTGAAGCCATCCTCATCAAACTTTAGACCCCTTTCTTTTGCAACGTCGAGAGTGATGTCTAGCGGGAATCCATATGTGTCATATAGCTTAAATGCAATCTCACCACTCAAGACTTCCCTTGACTTTAGACCTTGAATCTCCTGTTCGAGAATGCTGGTGCCACGACGCAGAGTATCAGCAAATCCATCTTCTTCTATCTTCAAAGTGGATACTATTGATTGTTCCGCCCTAACGATTTCAGGGTAAGCATTACCCATGTATCCCGCACTTCCCTCTCTCGTCAACACTGGAACCACTTCATGCAGCGAGAATTTATCTCCGACAAGTTGATATATATACCGAACAGCCCTTCTTATAATGCGTCGCAAAACGTAATTACGCCCTTCGTTTCCGGGAGTTAGGCCCTCAGCTATTAGAAATGACGCCGCTCTTACGTGATCGGCTATTACTCGATGGGCTATAGGGTGACCGTGTGAACCGAAAATGCCACGTGATCTGTCTATAATTGCTTGGAATATGTCTGTCTCATAATTGTCACACACACCCTGCATAACTGCTGCAATACGCTCAAGCCCCATTCCTGTATCTATACACCCTCTAGGCAACTTATGTAGCTCACCCGATTCGTCACGGTTATATTGCATGAACACCAGGTTCCATATTTCCGTGTACCGGGCACCATCACTTTCTTCCGTTCCTGGAAGTCCTCCTGGCACACCATCACCATAATCGTAAAAAATTTCCGAGCATGGACCGCATGGACCGGTATCACCCATACTCCAAAAATTATCACTGGTTGAGATCCTGATGATTTTGTGGTCAGCATACCCAGTAATCTTCTTCCATATGTCAAAGGCCTCTTGATCTTCACTATACACTGTAATCCAGAGTCTCTCTTTGCTGAGTCCCAACTCTTTAGTAACAAACTTCCACGCTAATTCTATGGCAGTTTCCTTAAAATAATCACCGAAACTAAAGTTACCCAACATCTCAAAGAACGTATGATGACGATTTGTATACCCCACGTTTTCTAAATCGTTGTGTTTTCCACCCGCCCTCAGACACTTTTGACTTGTTGTAGCTGTTTTTACATCTGAAACTCCAGTTATAAACCTCTGCTTAAAGGGTACCATGCCTGCATTAGTGAATAACAACGATGCGTCTCCTTCTGCGATTAGCGGCGCTGACGGATATCTTATATGGCCTTGATTCTCAAAAAAGTCTAAAAAGGCCTCCCTTATGCCGCTTACAGAACTACTACTCATATGAAAAAACTGAAAGTGGTGTACAAATTTCTACATTATTAGCATACTAGTTACAAGTTTACTAACAAGAATTAACTCTGAAATGATGCTTGCTATGGCACTTATTTTGGCCTTACCTCCTTTGGGATATTGCCTGTGGAGGTACTCTTCTTTCTGGAAGGTACGTGTGCCTTGTTTCCCTATCGTTGTAGGTCTGGCATTATTGTCAGGTTTGTTACTGCAGTCTTTTAGAAACGAGGCGATTTCCGTCATTGCTGTGTTATGTTCTGCAATCCTGATATTGTATACACTGCGCTTCGATAAGAGGTTTAGAGTGCTACAGAGCGCCATGCTCTTTTCTACTGCACTGTCTTTTTTGACTGTGATAGTGATTGCCGGATGCTTGGCTTTTAAATCAAAATTATTTTTTGCAGAGGTGCCACTTTCCGACTTTATCTTTGGAACAACGTGGAATCCTGACTCTAAAATAATTAACGGTCAGTTAGTGGGCTCTTTTGGAATACTACCCTTATTGAGTGGTACGCTTCTTATAGTGATCGTATCGGTGACCGTGGCATTACCTCTTGGTCTGCTGTCTGCTATATATGTGAGCGAGTACTCCGATAAGAGGGTGCGTAACACTTTTAACACACTTTTGGAAATATTGTGTGGCATACCTACCGTAGTATACGGATATTTCGCAGTGGTTTTCCTATCACCTAACATACGAAGCCTAGCCAAATTTTGTGGATTCAATGCACAGTCTGAAAATGCTCTTGTAGCTGGAATTGCCATTGGCATCATGATTCTTCCTTTCATAACGCTGCTTATTGAAAACGCATTGAGGTCAGTACCGAAAATATTGAGGTATGGCTCTATGGCCTTGGGTGCAACACGAGCTGAGACAACTTGGAACATAGTTGTACCCTATGCACTTCCGGATATTTGCAGTTCGGTCATTCTGTCAATTTCACGGGTAATTGGGGAAACTATGATAGTTTTGATGGCTGCTGGGGTAACTGCGAGTTTTACATTTAATCCTTTGCATTCTGTTACTACCATCACTGTGCAGATTGCCACTATCCTTACTGGAGACCAGAATTTCCAAAGTGTTCATACTTCGTCAGCTTATGCGCTTGGGCTTACGTTATTCATTATTACTTGGATGCTCAATTTGCTGGCTGCTTTCATCACTAGAAAAACCCGCATACCATCTCGTACGTAATGCTCAAAAATGTCGTCGCATATCTAAGTGACAAGTTTGCAGCAACCCCGCTTGTTGGTGTTGAGCTTGAGTTCTATATACACGGTCATGAAGATGGGTTAGCGAAATTTCTGCAGCATATTTCACCAAAATTATGTCAGTTACGTTTTGATCTGTTAAAGGAAATTTGTGAACACCAATTCGAGTTAAGAACATACCATACTACTGATGTCATACAGCTACTTACCGACATTGCTAGAGCTAAAGATCTAATGTTCGAAATCGCAAAATCTTACAATTGCTCCTTAGATTTCTCTGCAAAGCCGTTTCTTGACAAGTCTGGAAGCGCGTTTCACGTACATGTTAATATTCTCGACCGCAACTCACAGAACATGTTCTTTATGGATAGATCTGGAAATAATTTAAGTAAAACTTTAACCTATAGCCTCGGTGGGCTATGCACTTTCATGAAAGAGCACATGATTTTATTTGCTCCGAATGAGAGCTCATACGTGCGCTACACATATAATGACATTCACACGCCTACAACTATAAGCTGGGGGGGTAACAATAGGAGCACTGCGTTGCGCATTCCCGATACAACACTCTCACAACAGAACTGTAGAATTGAACACCGAGTTCCTGGGGCGGATTGCGATTATACCTCTGCCGTTGCTGCCATACTGTATGACATAGCACGGGGGATGGAGAAAAAAATACTACCCCCTAAAAAGACGTTTGGATTGGCTTCTGATGCTCAATATGGCTTAGAGAAACTTCCCTCCTCACTCGATAGCGCAAAACTGCTGTTTTCTCCCATAGCTTTATAGAATAGGCGACGCATTTCTCACAGCTCCAGCTCCAAGCCATCGTGTGCAACAACAACTTTTTGCCCCGGCAATTCACTATGTAAGTAATTTACAAATTGCTCATAATCTATGTCATGGCTCATATGAGTAAAGACAGCGATATACGGCTTCAATTCCTTAACCCATTCTATACATAGATCTACATGAGCGTGTGCGCCCACTACCTGGTATCTGAGACACCCGAAGATAATCATATGTTTATTACGCAAGCGCTCCCATGATGCTTCAGGAAACGATTTTACATCTGTACAATATGCTACAGAATTATCGAATATGAACCCATTACTGTTTATCTCACCGTGAAATTGCTTAATTGCCATAATACTGAACTCACCGATATTAAACTCAACGTTATGGCGAATTGGATTCACTGTTAAGTAATGGCACTTCTTCCATGGGGCCCCTGGCGTACTAGGTATGAAAAGATACGCGTTACTGGCCGTGATCAAGGCTAAAGTTCCAAAATCGCTATAGACTGGAATATGGTAACCAACCTTTGGGGTAAATGCCTGAAGCTCAGAAATTCCTGTTGTGTGATCTGCATGGCAATGAGTAAATAAAACCGCATCCATGGTGCAAAAGTTTTGACGCAGTGCTTGGATGCGCAAATCTGGAGACGCATCAATTAATAAGCGCGTACCCCCCTTCTCTATGAGCGCAGACGTTCTTGTTCTCTTATTATGCGGATGTCCCGAAGCACATACCACGCACTCGCACCCGACCGATGGAACACCTACTGACGACCCGCATCCAAGAATCGTAATTTTCATACAATGTGTTCTTTCACGCATCTGGACTGAAGAAGTGAGTGATGGTAACACTAACTCAAAGAACTATCAAGAACTTGTACTTCAGGATAAGAGAACATACAACTGCCTGTTTATTCCTTTACATTTGTTCGATAATTTTCTCCTAGAAAATTTTTAAGTATCATCATCACTATTAGTTAGTGCTAATCACTTACAATTTTCCTAGTCTCAGTGATGCACCGCTTCTCCCGTGTTAGCAGGTCCGTATAATGGTTTTATACGGTTGCCTAATTATGAAATACCTGACTATCTAAGGATCTCCGCTGAAACTTTACAAAGGTTAAATGTAATTCAAGAGAAATCTACTCTGTTACCAATGCGGATGGTAAAGCTATCTTGCAGTTTCTGGAGACGCTTGCGAGTATGCCAACTATCTATGATGGATGGGTATACCAAGTCCTATGCAATAACTCTTATTATTAAATGAGAAAGATGAAGCATATACAGTATATCTACTAGCTAAGGAGTTAGCTTATGATGTAGTATCTCTCGTTTACAAATGAGTTTAATTTGCGAGGAGACTAAGTCACTACGCTTCTCCGAATATCTAAAGCAGTCTCTAGGTATGTTTTGTTTAGTAATCCTAGGATTTCATATCTGGTTTATGTACAGGGTTCTCTTATTAGATAAGGTAAGGACATTGTTCGCTTTGCTAAGGCTGTTGAAATCTCTCATCCAAATATCGATACCAAGGTTTGTAGTGGAAGTCATGCTGCATTGGTGTCGACGAAGGGGAAGACGTACACGACGGACATAAGGAGTAGCGGAAACAACGGAGATAATACTGCGCAGTGCAGTGGTTTAGCAGACACGAGCGCGACGGGGCCTAAATCTCTTAGTGGTTTTGTTAACGCTGTGAAAGTAGGTGAGGGTAAAAACTGGCCTACGGGTCAGGCTGAAGCGACGAGCGGTGGGCCAAAGATAGGTTCTCCTAATAGCAACGCCACAGCCGTAGCTAAAGACCTAGTAAAGGAACTCACTCCTGAAGAAAAAACAATAGTAGCTGGATTACTTGCTAAAATTTGGAATACATAATTGAACAAAGAGAACAAGTATCAGATTCTTTTCAATCAAGCCTCTTAAGATCTTCTTCGTCAAAAAACATGCTCCGTACTCCCTCAACCTCTTCTTTACGTATACGCAGGCCAACAGCGCGCTCTATCGCACGAACATCTGTCTCATTTAACGCCTCATCTCGCTTAATGAAACTATTGCCACGCACCCTGTAAAAGCGGCATGTCTTTGCCTTCATACGCGCGATTTCATGATATCGCACTTTGCTACTTTTTGTAAAAAGCTGCACCAGGTAGTTAGAGATGTGACTGAAATCTTCTTGCGAGACCATACATAACGCAAAACCTGTCTCATCACTCTCTGAATATTTGCAAACTCCACTATTAGAGCCTAAAACTTCATAGTGTACCCGCTCTCCTGTAAGATTAGCAACGCATTTATATACAGAACAGTCCATAAGAGCATGCGCTAAACCTGTGCATTCTTGAGCAATTGTCGTATGCCCAGCGCAAGTCAGTGCAAGTGAAAATAACACGTAAAGAATAGGCTTTAATCTCATACGTGACAACCCGATATCTTGTATAACTCGAATTCAACGTGACATGACACTGTTGGTAATAGACTTCCGCTTCTATTCGCTTCTATAACCTCTTGCGTAACCTCTCTCTTTTTTACGATTTTTAAATGTTTCAACGCCACAAAACCCGGTATATCGTACCTAACAGCCTGAATGAATAATACAGCGTGCTTGTCCGTAAGCGCAGAAAATTTCATACTCACTCTACTTTTCTCAACTTTGATATACCGTTTCTCATATTGCGCACTCACATCGACTGACTCAGATACAGATACCTCTTCTATAGAAATCCTGTGTTTATGGCATAACTCATAAAATAGGCTCTCTATCCCTACCTCATTTTCTAGCTCACTACCACCATACACGCGAGAATCGTGCAATTCACGCCATACGGAAAAGTTATTATTGAGCTTGATCTCATGATGATGAGCATTGTTAATCTCCAGCTTCATCTTCGATATATCCTTGTAAAGAATCGCAACCTCTTCTTTGTGCTTGCTATGTATGCTATACACCCGCTGTAATACTACTGCTAGGCCCAAAAAAGTAACAAAAGCTGTGATTTGCAATAGATAGTACTTAAACACATATACCTCTTGCACTTCATATTCGCTCTAAGCGTATAATAAAGTTTCCTGTTTTTACATCCACTGGCGCAACTTCTATCACCCTAAACCCCTCTAGTACATGACCAAGCTTGTGAGCCACATTCCTAATCTTTCCTCCCTTTACTGATACTCCTAAAGCTATCGTGACCCCAAAATCCTCAGTCACACGCCACTCAAAGCTCGTAAACTCAAAGCCATCCCTGGGCATTTTACTCAACACAGATAAATTTACCATCGGGTATCTATCTACACTGGTTAATGATCTATAAAGATCTACAACATCATACATCTCACGAATTCTCGCAAATTCCTGATCTCCCCGTATACTCTCTAAGCGCTCGAAAAGCTTAGCAGATTCGTCGTTGAGTAATAATCTCTTGTCCTTAGTTTCTAAAACACTCATACCACCATACACGCAGAGAACTGCTAGAAGCGCTATAGCAAAGACAGTAGGCACTATAGCAAACTTCTTCAATAAAGACACACGTCTCATCTCAAATGTCTTTTTCGTGTGCATAATGTACTGAAACTCCCGTTTCTTCATCATCTCGTACAGAAGCACTGTGTCACAGCACATACTACCAACACTGACGCAATCCTGAATTTTTAAAACCTTTCCTAATTCATATGGTGTAAAAACATTGATATCCTCCTTCTTTAAGTCAAACGATAGTAAACAGGACTTAACACAGCCAGATACAACCATGTATAGCCCTATATCTCCAGGGGAAATTGGACCATAAATTCTGGAAATCTCTGATACCGCATTCTGCATACTATGGTATACCTTTCCGGCTACAACATCTGGCAACTCACTCTCAGATTGCATTACCCGTATTGAAGTTGCATCGAATAGCTTACCGTTATGCAGTACTATTAGCCTAAAATCCCCAACCTTGGTGTAAGCAAGAAAAACAACCCATTTCTTGATATTACCTTCTCTGGTTGCAACACCATGCGCAATGTAAGCAAGTTCTAGAGAAAATAGAAGAATCCCTTGAAAAGACAAGGAAGAATGCTGCGTGACAAAATTCAGTACATCCTCGAAAAGCCTATTTTCGATACGGCTCTCGACAAACATATGTCGAACGAAAGACTGCCCATTTTCTACTGCATTAACTACAAAAAAGGAAGTCTTGAAGCCCTTTACATCTACAAAACCCCCTTGTCTATTCCTCCACATCGATTTCGGTAACAACTTACAAGTAGGAGGTAATTCCCTCATCCCATAAACCTGGCTGGAATGGTCGAGGACTAAGTAAATATACGACCTTTTATTTTCCAATATGCATTCCCTTACCTCTTCCCATGCCCTTCCTTTCACACTATCAACAAAATATTTACCACATATGACACCGCCAACAATATTGACTACAACAGCACCATTATCACCCATACAAATTACAACAGAGCTGTCACCTCCTCGCAGGCCCATAAAACCCATCTACACACACCGCAACATCAACCTACAAGACAAAATTTAACCCGTGGCGGCAGTGTATGTAAAAAACATTAATGTAGACTAAAGCTTACTTGTAGTCTGACAAAACATACTAGTGGTTTCTACTTCTTTACATAAAACGCAATCAACCGTGGTGCAGACATGCGTTTCAGTTGGTAAAGCAGCTTCTGCAATAGTGTACCTCACACTACCATTTTGTTCATTATACGCACCAAGGGTAACATATTCACTTGACATAAGACCACTCTCTGGAGTATCCCTTGCAACATCTGTCCTATAATCTGTAGATTGATTTCTAACATACGTCACAATAGCATACACAGCCACTATTAGTGCAATGATTATACCTAATGCTCCTAAGACGATTATTCCCTCACCGACACCAAAATATGAATCCTGTTCACTATATCGCTTGATACTCGAACCATTACCTACAGAACTTGCGTTAGAATTCAACAAACCATTAGTTGAAGAATTCTCTGCTCCATAATGTGCCGTAGTATGCACAACTGAATTAGCGTCTGCCACCTCTACAGCATCAGTTATACTGCTTCTTTTATGGTCATTACCCTGCATGCTAAGTGCAGCAACCTCCATGCTCCCATTTTTACCAAAAGTAGAAGGAAAAAACCCTACAGTAGAACTTTCTTCTAGAGCACTGAGCACTGCATTACGATCGCCCGCACCCTCTGCAGTACCTAGAGGCACCAAATCACGTACTTGCGTGGTTTTTTCCTCAATATCTTGCTGATTACCCATTGTATGCCAAATTGCAGAATCCCGTACCGTGAAATCCCTCACTCCAGCATGGCTATGCTTTACGATGCTCGACTTAAAAGCATACGTTCTGGCAGTAGTTAAATCGGAGTTATTCCCCTCAACAGCCGCTATATCTTCTATTACAACACCAGATTCCTCTACAGCACGAAGCACTTCACGTACCTCTCTTCTAGCAACTGCGATCATTCCCTGCATATCCAGATTCCTATAATCTATGGAAAAGGCGTCTATACGACACCCTTTTTTGTCCTTTAATTGCCTTAGGTCGACGCTATACACATTCACGTGCGATGAAGCAGCATCTAAAAGCATAACCTCCACATGCGTGCCACCCACACCTTTAAGATTAAGAGAAGATGCAGAAAATCCAATTGGTACAATATCCTCGAGTACCGTGTAAGTACCTTCACCTAGCATTGCTACAGAAAGCCCCTCCATACTCAAAGTGTCCAAACTGCGTGTCACGTAGAAAATGTACCTCAGTCTACCAATACTAATCCCATTAAGAAGTTTTATTCTTTTAGCAGTCAGTACAACTCCTCGTGCCTCTATATTGCATAAAGCCGTACCTATCAGACATTGTCTCAAGGCAATACGGCGCGCAGTCGCTTTATTACGGAAAAAAACGGCGTCAAAAGCCTTATACGGGTGATAATATTCACGATCTTGGACACTGAGGTAATTACCTATATAGGTCAAAGCTAGACGATCATTCCCCCGATTCCACATCACCAAATGCTCTGGTCTATCAAGAGAACTACCACCAAATCTACGGAATAGGTAGCTACGTATTTCCGCCGACATTCTACTTCTACGAACAACCGGCTGAAGCGTGTCAGCAGCAAAGCGCCATAAAAAATACCCCTGATCTGTTGCAGATAGCCTACTATCTCCCTTAGATTTCCCCGTAACAAGAACGTCTCCTTTTACATCATGCAATATAGCTAAAGGATTGCGATATGCGGTATCAGCACCACCTTCCAATCTGTAACTTCGTCCCTTCATGGTCAAGGAATCATTAGCAGCAATCCCTATTACATATTGACTGATAACCATGGCGTTGACCTTCCTCAAGGACGCTTCCCAAGGGGAAATATTTTGATCCTCTACATGAACAAAAGTAATCCTGTATTCACCATTACCTTCAAAAACAGCATAAACAGGCGCATAGAATTCCACATGCTCTTCCGAAAACGGAGCACTGTTCACCTTCGATAAGATCGCGCTATCCCCATAAAAAACGTGCACATACATATCGTAACCCTGAGCACATTTACGATAATGCACACAAAAAGCTTTATCCCCAGTAGACCAAAATCTCGCTTTATTTCCCATCAAACATTGAAATATCTCTGGATTTTTGACCTCATCTATACCCATACCGCGTTCGTATATCTCATCTATAACGTTTTCAGAATTTTCGCGGTCATAACCGAAGTTATTTTTATCGAAAAATCTTTCTCGCTCTTCCAAAAAGTCTTCATTGAGTTTATAGAGCATTTGCCCCGTAACCCGCCAAGGCTCTTCCGTAGTATCCCCAATGTCATTTTCATAATCTTCGATATCATCACAATCATCCCCCGCGCCACTCCCCTGCTCATCAGCAATATTTGCACCAACAGAGTTTTGTACATGACCTGTTACTCTTGCTAATCTAGCATCTAGAGCACCAGCCCTATCTCGCAATTTATTTAATTTTTGCATAATTTAAGAATTTAATAATTTTGACTGCGTCATATTAATATTTTTACTATATCACTTGCAACGTTTATAAAAATTTTTTACCATTTATGCGATGGTGGGGTATTTGCTATATTGTTTTGAGCGTGGTTGTGGAAACTGGTAAAATTACATTGCCAATTTCGGTAATTTTGAATATCATGCCCGATTGTGTGTATTGTGTGCTCACATGGACAAGTACGAAGTAGCAATAATCGGGAGTGGACCAGGGGGATATATAGCTGCTATTCGCGCGGCGCAGCTCGGATATAAAGTAGCTATAGTGGAGCGTGAAGACAACCTGGGAGGCGTGTGCCTAAATTGGGGTTGCATTCCTACAAAAGCTTTGCTGAAATCTGCACAGTTATATAAAAAGATCCTGTCTGCTAGTTCCTTTGGTATTAAAGTTA
>NZ_JAHLEX010000090.1 GCF_023476575.1 Anaplasma phagocytophilum
AAGACAGGTATAGATCACGTCTCTCTTACTCTGACGTAACCCTGAATAGCAGGCGTTCAGCACTGCGAGACCAAGGTGAACTCCAGGATTCTCACCTACGAACCCACTTATCTCTCCTCCTACTTCTCTCCTACCGGAGGTAAATGCAAAGTGCACCGCATTTCCCTCAACCTTGTAACCCGCAGCGCTAGGGCGAAACTTCTGTTCACCCCCCTCTATCTCTATACCCAAATTCCCAAAACGATAGCCGAAGGAACTACCAAGTCCAAACTCTTCCGTGTACACAGGCCTATATTTATCACCGAACTCCCCGCTTCCAACTCCCCCAATTCCCTTAGCGAAAGTATCACGACCATACCTAACAGCACTGAGCTCCCCCTTACGAGGTCCCATTACACTACCAGCCACACCTCTAATTTTTAAGTGTCCAACCCCAAAGTCTGCTATGCTTTCTCCCCACCCCAGGGACGCATAGAACCCATCGGCTTTACCCCGCTCCACTAAACAAAAAGACACAAGCAAGCAACAGGTAAAAAACAAGCAGCAAAGACCCCTGAACGCCATAAGTTACAACACCTAAACCCAACCAGAGCACTCCCTTCCATATACTACCAAGGGCGGCTCTACAACCTGTACAGGTATAAGTTATACTAAAAAAGAATTAAGTCAAGAGGACTTAGGATTTATTTTGCTGTGTGGCTATGCAATTTAAGAATTAATTAGGAATCACCATTCTCAACCAAGAATATACATAGACCTAACCATGCTATAAGATTCCAAGATATGCCGGTGCCGGCACACTAAAGTGTTAGTCGAACACCACACTCCAATCCATAATAGAGTAATGATAGATTTGCATCAGGATATAGTATAGAATCAGTGCTGATGCTTTGGTTTGTACCGACATTATCAGAGCTAGATTCCCCAGTAGCCGCTATATTATGCTTTACACGCACATTCTTAAATTTCTCTCCATCTACTTTATCTACATAAGCGGAGAGAAATACTGACGCCTTTCTAGAGAGAAAATACTGCACACCCACCTTAGCCTGATAAGCCCACCTTTGCTCCAATACGCCTAAAGCCTTTACATATCCTATTCCCCCCCCGACGCAAATATTGGGCGATAGACGTGATTCCTCAGGAATCATGTCATAGCATAAATTTGCAACAAGAGATGTAATGGCAAGGTCTCTATTTTCAAGAAAAATGTAATACTTTGCATTAGGGTGTGTGTCAGTAGGTTTTCCCGTTCCGCTAGATGAAGCGGAAGCGGCAAACCTGTAGGCTTTGTCACGTGCTTTATACCGTTTTGGATCTATGAGAAACTTCTGATGCATACCCTCTACTTCAACTCTAACGTATCCTGTAGAGTACCCAGCTGATGCAGAGATAGCTTGCCTGCTATGAAGATATGAAGGACTATACTTTCCTTGAAAGCTTGCGGCATCATTAGTCGTAGATGTGCCTGCTGCAGCCTGAGGGGCAGCAGCTATACCGCCCGTGCTGTCAGAATCTTTAGCAGAGAACACGTCCAGAGGTTTACCTCCATGCACCAAAGAAAAAGCTCCAAAATACGGCACTGCATACTTGTACTGGATGCTGGAAAAGAACCCTTCTACTCCGGCTTGCCGTGAGAAATCTACAGGTTTCGGCGAAGCAAACGACAGCGAAGGTAGCATAAACATTACAGTGGGTAGGGCAAATACACAGATTTTCTTCTTCATAGCGGATTACAAATACTTTTAAGAGTCCATACCTCAGCGTAGAATAGGCCAACCGATACATCATGTCAAAGTACATTAAAGCAATTTTTGCAAATAAAGGACTGGATAAAGGAGTTATTAAAGAATTTTAAGAGGTGTGATCAGGGCGCGTATTGGGTGATATGTATCAGGAGTTGCAATGAAAAAAAGATCTGAGAGTTATGGTATTCATCTGCAAAAATGCATAAAATAAAAGTAATGCGGGCAGCACTAAAACAGCACGAAGCTGCCCGCTCGCAAACTTATTCGACGCAGAAAGGCAAGGCCAAACTAGCAATTTTTTTTTGCGAATTGTGTATTAATCTTCTTGTTCTTGGTTTGTTACGATAACATACTCGGGACCCCTATAGGAAGTTTCATAATCATCATTAGATTGTTCTGCGCACATAACTTTCACTAGTGTATGAATTGCGCCGCGCATTTTTTCACTTTTTATTCTACGGTATGCCCTAACAAGCATTAATACTTCTTTGCCATCATTATAATTATGATCAAATTCCTCTAATGATGCTTCATCTCCTTCTTGAATACAAGTTATTGATATATCAGTCCCGTCTGATATAGACCGTAGATCATTTTGCAACTTAGACATGAGGTCATTAATCTCAATGCCTAAAACACGAGCCAGCTCATATAACCTGCTTATCACTATACGGTTAGTACCCTTTTCGTATTTTTGTACTTGTTGAAATGTAATCCCTAACCTGCTTGCAAGCTGATTTTGGCTCATGCCCTTCATGATGCGCTGCTTCTTTATTTCCCGTCCCACATACTCGTCCACTGGATGGGGCTTTGTTTTCCCTTCTATAGTTATTGGGATGGAATTTTGGTTTTGTGCTTGAGAAGTCATAAACATTATCCCATGTGTTACTCAGATAACTTAGGATAAATCATACATAATAGTAATGCAACAGTTATTTCATGTGTGATTGAGATCCTAAAACCGTGAATAGCATGCTAGATTAGTAATAACTATACGGATAATTCTCATGCATAGGTTATTGCAGTTGTTTATTACGTTATACACTTGCGATAATGTACTGTTGCATGTTAGCATATTCGGTTGAAGTTGAATATAAAGGGGGCACAAGAGTGCAAGAGAGGACGCTTTCTATCTTAAAGCCTGATGTCGTTGAGCGTTGCATAATAGGTAATGTTATTTCCTATATAGAGGCTGCGGGGCTTAAAGTTGTTGCTCAAAAGATGTGTAGGTTAACTATTGCGCAGGCCGAAGAGTTTTATGGTGTGCATCGTGACAGGCCGTTTTTTCCTGAGCTCGTTAAGTTTATGACTTCAGGACCCGTTGTAGTGCAGGTGCTGGAGGGAGACTCGGCTATAGCTGTATACAGAGATGTGATGGGTGCTACGAATCCTAAAGAGGCTGCTAAAGGGACTATAAGAGCTGATTTTGCTGAAAGCATAGATGCAAATTGTGTGCATGGTTCGGATAATGCAGATAATGCAAAGAGGGAAATCATGTTTTTCTTTGGAGAATATGAGATTTTTAAGCGGTAGCTAGTAATTGGGCGGTGCTTGGTTCCGGAAGTGCTTAGGGAGTGGAGGAAGGCTTTTTCTCGAGTAATATCTTGGCGGTAGTTAGTAGTTGATCACGAGATACGTTGCGTACGTCTTCTTCCCACATTGTCTGTAGAATTCGTAGTGTTTGCCCGAGAACTTTTCCTGTTGGGTAGCCCAGTTGAATTAGGTCTTTTCCAGAAATAGGTAAGGTTGCTGGTATGAAGTCTTCGCTGGAAGCAAGGTGGGCATGCAGAATGCTTTCGGGTAATGAAGCGTTTTTTAGGGAGCTTATGATTACTAAATCCTTGTAGATTTCTGTGCCTAGTGTGTTCATATACTTCTGTTGTTGTGCAGAGGTTAGGGGTAGATCTAGCTTAGTTAGGAGCAGGGTCTCTAGAAGATTCTTCTCTTTTCGTGACAGGCGTAACGCATAGGTAAGGTTCTGTGCTATTTCTACAACAGAGTGTGAGGAGTCTTCTTTATACAGTAGCGCTGCAAGTTTAGCTATCGGGGATCTTGTTACGATTTGGGGAGATGAAAGCACTTCTACGTTAATATGGTGTGGTATAATCTGAGCTAAAATATTACACTGTTCCATGATGTGCAGGGTTTCTACGCAGTTTCTACATGCTAAGAGTTTAAAAAATTCACTTCTGATGCGCTCCTTTGAGAGTAGTGCTAGTTTACTGGCGTGCTTGCTGCATACATTGATTATTTCTTTGCTGAGCATGCTATCACTGCATATTGAAGCATGAAACCTAAATACCCTAAGTATCCTTAAAAAATCTTCATTAATGCGTTGTTCCGCATCGCCTATGAAAGCAACGGTCCTGCTCTGTAGATCGCGAATTCCCGTAAAGTAATCATAGATTTTTCCATGCTTGTCGCAGTATAAAGCATTAAACGTAAAGTCTCTCCGAGACGCATCTTCTTCCCAACTGTCTGTAAAAACTACTGATGCATGTCTTCCATCGCATTTAGTATCGAGTCGTAGGGTTGTAATTTCATAAGGTACACCTGCTACAACTGCCGTGACGGTTCCATGTTGCATACCGGTGGGGATGGCCTTAATGCCTGCAGCTTTTAGTGATGTAAGTACTGTTTTTGGTAACAAATCTGTCGCCAAATCTATATCAGTGGTCTCACGCTGAATTATACTATCTCTTACGCAGCCGCCAACTAGTCTAACGCTACCATTAAGGCTTTCTAATACTTCAATTATACGCTGAACACCGGCATTTTCTATTAATTTATTAAGCATCTTTTGCCTATCTCCACTATAACTGATATTAGCAAACTTATAAGCAGAAAGCAGCAACTTGCATCAAGGGGGTATGTTGTAAGCCAAAGGTGCTGTCCTTATAAAATACCATAGAACAATGTAAATTGGTTTAGCCAGAGCAAGGGCCCACTTTTTATCTGGAAAAGAGATTATAGCTATAGTATGAGCATGCTCAAGAGGGTGCCATGTATTATGGCCGAGGTGGATAGGTAATTAAAGAGTGCTGTGTAACTTATTTATACGAAGTGT
>NZ_JAHLEX010000091.1 GCF_023476575.1 Anaplasma phagocytophilum
AAATCAATACACTTTGGGTAGAATATAAAAGCGCTACAGCTTGATTTTCTGTTAGATAGCACAATACTATAGTAACTATTATAGATGCCATAGATGATAGAGATACATAGCGTGTATTGTTAAAGGTGAAGAGCCACGTTATGAAAAACATGCTTAGCATCAAAGAATTTAACGGTATCATGACTCCGATTACAGTTGCTACACCCTTTCCTCCTTTAAACTTTAACCATATTGGGAATATGTGACCCAACACAGAAAATAACCCTATTGCGTATAGCTCTTCTCTTGTAATAGCGATACCGTATTTACTAACCAAGTATATCAAAACTGCAGATTTTGCCATGTCTAATAGTAGAACTAACACAGCTAGCTTTTTATTAACTCTAAAAACATTAGTAGCTCCCACATTTTTAGAACCTATTTTCCTTATATCTTTCTTTGTTACAAACTTTGTAAGTATGTATGCAAAAGGTATAGAACCTAGGAGATACGCTCCCATTAGTATTGCTAAAAACACTAAATCTTCCTCATAAGCAAATTCACTAAATAGTACAAAGATGATACAATCTATGTCGTGTTATTGTATACTATATTTGGGAAAGTTTATTAACATGTTCGAATATATTATTCAACGTGCATTAGAAGAGGACTTAGGTACTATTGGTGATATTACAACTGAGTGTATTGTTGGGAACCAAAGGATTGAATTCGAGGTAAATGCTAGAGAAGAACTGATAGTTTCTGGCATGCTGTTTATTTCCGATTTGGCAAACGTGCTACACAAAGAAGATATCTCTTTTTATCCTCTTGAAGTTGATGGAACTCCAGTGAAATCTGGAACTTGTTTACTTAGAGGAGAAGGAATCGCTTCAAAGGTTCTATCTGTAGAGAGGGTTTTACTGAACTTTATTCAACGTGCTTCTGGAATTTCCTCTTTGACTAAACAGTTTGTCGAAATCATACATGGAACCAATGCAATCATTCGCAGTACTAGGAAAACATGTCCTGGTTTGAGGAAATTTGACCTGTATGCCGTACATGTAGGGGGAGGAGAAAGTTTTAGGACTGGATTGTTTGATGGAGTATTGATAAAAGACAATCATATAGCTAGTTGTAGCGGTATATCTGAATGTGTTAATAAGGTTAGAAAAAAATTGGGTAACGTCATCATTATCGTTGAATGTGATACTACTGAGCAAGTTGAGGAATCTGTTATAAACAACGTGAATACGGTAATGCTAGATAACATGTCTCTGGATCACATAAAAAAGTCAGTAAAAATCGTTAATTCGCGCTCAAAAATAGAAGTTTCTGGTGGAGTAAATCTAGACAATGTACGAGCTATTGCTGAATGTGGTGTAGACTATATATCCGTAGGTTGCATCACAAATGCGGTAAAATGCAAAGACATAGGCCTAGACGTTATATGATAGAGACAGCTAAAAAGGATGTTACACTCAACCTACGAGCTTATATCCTTCCAAATTCCTTTTATCTTTTGAAAAAATCCTGAGAATTTTGGACTGCTATTAGCATTAGACTCATCTTCGAACTGCTTGAGAATCTCTTCTTGTTTCTTAGTTAACTTTACAGGAGTCTCTACGGTGACCTGTACATACATATCTCCCCTTCTTTCTCCTCCTTGTATGTCAGGCATACCCTTACCCCTCATACGCAATTTATCATTACTCTGCGTTCCCTCAGGTATCTTGAGCTTTGTCCATGTTCCATCAATAGAAGGCATTTCAATTTCTCCCCCTAAGGCCGCTAATGTCATCTTAATTGGTACATTACAATACAAGTCCATTCCCCTTCTTGTAAAAAACTTATGGTCTTTTACCACAACGTAAACGTATAGGTCTCCGCTCCTAGCTCCTCTATAACCAGCTTCTCCCTTACCATTAACTCTTACTTTGTTACCATTTTCTATTCCCCTTGGAACAGTAACTAAAATTCCAACTTCATTTCTTATTCTTCCACTTCCAGCGCAACGTTTGCACTTATTTTTTATTACCTCCCCTTCACCACTACACGTATGACATAATTCCTCTATTGTCAGGAATCCCTTTCGTGTCCTTATTCTTCCAGAACCATTACATGTTCCACATTTAACAGACTTTGCAGTCCCTTCACCACCACTACCACTACAATGGCTACACTGCACATGTGTTACATAGCTTATAGGAACCTTAACCCCCTTAAACGCATCTTCCAATGTTACTTCAATATCATATCTCAGATCAGAGCCACGCATATTCTCACGGCTGTTCTGGCGTGATGTTTTACCAAAACCACCCTCAAAGAAGTCATTAAATATGTCGGAAAAATCAGTAGAGAACCCACCTTCAAAACCTCCAGTAAAACCCTGATTTCCACCCATACCGTTGGCAAAAGCACTGTGCCCATACCTATCATACGCCGCTCTCTTATCACTATCCGTTAGAACATCGTATGCTTCGCTAATCTTCTTAAACTTCTCCTCAGCTTCTTTACTTCCAGGATTTCTATCAGGATGGTAATCAAAAACTTTTTTTCTATAAGACTTCTTTATCTCTTCTTCACTAGCACCCCTACTTACTCCTAGTAAATCGTAATAGTCATCACTTCCCATCTTATTTTCTTCACACCATATAAAAAAGAAGCCATAATATATGTAGCCATCAAAGTTGCGATATTCAATATCACAACTTAAGATTCCTTAGGTATTTTACTAAAATCTATAACAGAATTATACAAACTTACGACCCATAAACTTAAATTTACTCTATTCTTACGCGTCTCAACACTACCATCATCGTGAACCCTAACCTTATCTAAAAAGGCATTTACCACACCACTCATGTTAGCAAGACAATCCATAGCTTCCCTAAAACTATGAGCCTTAAGTACCGAGCTAATTACCCCATCACAGTGTTTCGCCTTTCTATATAACTCTATTTCACAACTCTCAACACAAAGCTTTTCACTACACCACTTATACCATATCCTCTTTTCCTTTACAGGAACACCACTACCCTTCAATAGTACGTTTCTTATCCTCCTATAAGCGGCCAGTATGTTTTTACCATCCTCCGTTTTCAGATATTCACTCAATATAACCGCTTTTTTCTTTACCAATAAAATATCATGAAACTCTCCCACAACGATGTTTATGATATCCCTATCTAACCCTTCTTCCCGGAGAATTATCTTCAATCTTTCATAACAGAAATCTAAGACCAAAGAAGTTATACAATCAACATCAATACTTCTAAATACTGACCTTAGATCCTTATTCTTCTTCGCATCACAAAGATAGAAAGATACGGACTTCGACACCATAAGATCTAACGGTATCGATATACAATTTTCCTTTATAACTCTCAGCAAAGCTATTGCAGTTCTACGTAGCGCAAAAGGATCACGAGAACCACTTATCCTCTCAGTAGCCATTAACCCCACCAAAGTATCTACCTTATCCGCAATTGATAAAGCAATACCTATAGGAGAAGAAGGACATTTATCCTGTTGACTACTAGGTAAATAGTGCTCTTCCAACGCATCACACACTGCACTTTCTTCCCCAGCATGTTGTGCGTAATACCTTCCCATTTTCCCCTGTAATTCAGGGAACTCCTTAACCATAAGCGAAGCAAGATCAGCTTTAGAAAGCAAAGATGCTCTCTCCACTTCCAACATATGCGCCCTAGGTACCCATACTGAAGCGTATTTTGCAAGAGCAGATATTCTATTAACTTTATCGAGTACTGAGCCCAAATCTCTCTTAAATACTATACTTGCAAGCTGCTCCCGATACCTATCCAAACCATATTGCTTATCCTTTTCTATTAAAAACATGGCATCGGAAAGCCTTGCTCTTAATACCATTTCATGAATTTTTATTACCCTTTCATTGATAACACTAGCTACAGAAGCGAATTTAACTATTCTTCCATTTTCATCATAAATAGCCAAGCATCTTTGGTGTTTAGTTAATACACATGCGATTACCTCTCTAGGCAGTGACATAAATTTTTCATCAACACTTCCTAGTAACACCTTAGGATGCTCAAGCATTCCATTTAGCTCATCTAGTATTTTATCGTTAACATCATACTTAAGAAGGGTACCAGCAATTTTCTCATTCAATTGCCTTAATATGCTTCTTCTCCTTTCCTCATGGTCCAACATAACCATGTTCTCAGACAAGAATGATAAATAGCCATCCACTCCATTTATAGTATGAGGAGTTTTCGCAAACCTAATATTTCCATAAGTTATATTATTAGCTTTACTCCTAGCCACTGTTATAGGAACTACTGCCCCACCTAGCACGCACGCGACGTTTAGAACCGGACGCACCCATTCTCCAACTCCACACCCCCACTTCATTCTCTTGTGCAGAGGAAAATTATCTACGGCATCCTGTATAATTTCACATACCTTCTCATTGAGATTATTTATACCTACGGATTCCCGTACAGAATAATAAAATTCAACTCCACCTATGTTACGTACCTCAAGTTCTCCAACTTCTGACTTCCCAACCTTTTTCAAAAATCCCGCTATAGATTCTTGAGAAGACGACACTCTCGGTCCTTTAATTTCCTTATTTTCTAATGAATTACCCTGCGCCAATCCTTCAGCAATAAAACATATGCGATTTGCCGAGACTAGAGTTCTAGATTTTTTACTATCTATACCAAACTTACTAAACCCAGAACAGATGGTAGTTTTCAGATAGCCCAATGCAATATCGAGCATTTTAGAGGGCATCTGTTCGC
>NZ_JAHLEX010000092.1 GCF_023476575.1 Anaplasma phagocytophilum
TATACATAACCCGAATCATTAAAAATGAGCCGAATATCCTGATGCGTAATGTATAACAAACCAACAGTATCCTTTAGGGCTCTGCCAGAAAGTTGGTCAAATCCCAGACAAACACGCACACATCTCACCTAGGCTGTAATATTTAGCATCCCCTCACAGAGGTCACGACAGTACTTATGCGCAGCAGAACAGCTCAAAGCGATATTCCAAGTATACGTAGCTTCCAGTACACCTATATAAACTACCTAACCCACCAAACCACCTGGGAATATCACAGTACCTGGACGTGAGCGTGATCAACTAACACGACACTACAAAACGTAAGTTATAGCATCTTGTTCCTTATGGCACACTGTGCTGCTATAAGTTTTGCTACAGGCACTTTATATGGTGAACAAGAAACATAATCTATATCCAATTCAGAGCACAACTGTATTGCCGCTAAAGTGCCACCATGCTCGCCGCATAGCCCGGTTTTGACTTTGGCTGGCGATTTATGTATTAGCTCCATAGCAATCTTAATCAACCTTCCAACGCCACATACATCCAGGAGCTCAAAGGGATCAGAAGCAAAAACACCGGAACTTATATAGTGCTCAACGAACTTAGATGAATCATCTCGCGAGATCCCAAGGGTAGTTTGCGTTAGGTCATTCGTGCCGAAACTAAAAAACTGCACGTGTTTAGACAACTTGTCAGCCAATAACGCTGCCCTAGGTAGCTCAATCATGGCGCCAATACTATACTGAGCATTATCAAACTGCGCCGAAATGCATTTCACTAAGTCACTGATAATAACTATCTCCTGTTCGTCCATCACGAACGGAATCATGATTTCCGGAACAACAGTAATGCCATCGGAGGCACGAAGCTCTTTTACCGCTTGGAATATTGCACGGATCTGCATTTCATATATCTCGGGATAAGAGACAGCAAGCCTACAACCCCTATGACCAAGCATAGGATTTTTTTCAGAAAGTGCAGAAACCCTGTGCTTTATGTATTCCAAAGAACGCCCCATCCCTAATGCTATACTCTCCAAAGCCTCCATAGAGGTAGGTAGAAACTCGTGCAACGGTGGATCAAGTAGCCTAATGGTAATCTGCTTTTTATTCTGCATAAGCTTGAACATAGCCAGGAAGTCGTCTTTCTGCACGACTTCAATCTTCTTAAGGGCCCTGTCCCGTTCTTGTTTATTGCTCGCAAGAATCATTTCACGCACTATCGTGATTCTGTTATCAGAGAAGAACATGTGCTCAGTTCTACATAGCCCAATACCATCAGCACCAAAAAGATTAGCAGTGCTCATATCCTCTATAGTATCAGCATTCGCCATAACCCCCACTGTTCTGATTTCATCTATCCAGCTCATGAGTTCATAAAACGCTTCCGGGAGAGAAGGAGTTACAGTCTGCACCGCCCCCAGCATTACCTCACCAGTACTACCATTTATGGTTATGCTATCCGAGCGACCGATTTTTACATTATCCTCATTGAAAAAAAACTGCCCACTCTCGTCTATACACAAACTATTAGCCCCACATATGCACGGCTTACCCATGCCACGTGCAACAACAGCAGCATGGGAAGTCATGCCTCCGCGCAGAGTCAAAACTCCAGCAGCGGAAATCATACCACGAATATCTTCAGGGCTTGTCTCCTGACGGACCAGTATTACACTCTTACCCTGACGCTTAAGCTCCTCCGCATCACTCGACGTAAAAGCTACGTAGCCTGACGCCGCACCAGGAGATGCTGGCAGCCCTCTACCCACCACTACATTACTACAGTTTTCTTCTAGTATTGGATGAAAAAGCCCCCCAAGAGTGCCAGTGTCAATACGCAGTATGGCCTCTTCCTTGGAAATGAGAGACTCTTTAACCATACTAACAGCCAAGTTCACGGCCGCATGAGCGCTGCGTTTACCGCGTCTAGTCTGCAAAATCCACAGTTTACCATCCTGGACAGTAAACTCTATGTCCTGCATGTCTTTGTTATGTTTCTCGAGCTTTTCACACACTTCCACAAGTTCTCCGTATACCTGCGGCATGGAACTTTCCATGAGCTTAATAGGAGACGGATCCTTCTGTCCGGAAACTATATCTTCACCTTGGGCATTGCATAGGAATTCGCCAAATATTTTCTTTTCTCCTGTAGAAGGATTACGAGTGAATACCACGCCGGTGGCCGAATTTTGGTTTATATTTCCGAATACCATTGCCTGAACATTCACAGCAGTTCCTACCTCTGAGGGTATGCCATACATGTTTCTATACGCTACAGCACGCTGGTTCATCCATGATTTGAACACCGCACCTATTGCATTACGGAGCTGTACCTGAACGTTTTGTGGGAATTCCTGTCCTGCATGAGCACGTATTAACTGCTTGAACTCTTCAACTAACTCTCGCAAAGCTTCTTGATTTGCTATAGATTCCCCTGTCGACAGAGACAATTCTTTCTGTTTTTCTCTGTAACGTTCCTCAAAAATCCTATCTTCCAATTGCAAAACAGAAGCAGCATACATCTGTATAAGCCGTCTATAGCTGTCGTAGGCAAACCTACCTCCGCGCATAGACCCCAACTTCACCACTACTTCGTCGTTTAGACCAACATTGAGTACGGTATCTAGCATCCCGGGCATAGATCGAACACTCCCCGAGCGCACCGACACTAACAACGGACGGTCCGGATTACCAAATTCCAGATCTACCTCTTGTCCCAGGAGACTCAACGCTTCAGGGAGTTGTTGCACTACATTTTCGGGAACATTGCCACTTTCCTGATATAGATTGCACACTGATGTGGCGATGGTAAACCCAGGGGGGACATTGACCCCAATTCTGCACATTTCCGCAAGGCCTGCTCCTTTCCCACCCAACAAGTGCGCCAAATGTGCTCCACCATCACACCTACTTCTTCCGAAGTGGTAAATCAGCCTATCATCCATATATTTTTTACCAGACTTTCAAAGATGAGACAGAGAAATATACAGTGATACTCCCGTATGGACAGTATAAAGCCTAATACCTGGTAGCGCAACTATACAGAGGTTTTGATATACAGAATTATGAGAATAGGTAGAAGTGTGTGATATGTTATTAGCGCCTAAAAAGTGGATGAATGCTGGTATAATTGCCAGCCATAGTTGCGTCAGATCTACGTGTGTTTACTCCGAAACTGGGCAATTATTTGAAAGCAGTTACATGCACTGCTTTCTTTATGCTGTGATCGTGCTTTGGTAATCAAAAAATTAAGTTTGTTTTACAATAACAATGGTGCCACATAGTAGGTCATGCAAAGCCTGTTTTTGTGAAGAAAAAACCGCTGATACATACCAATATGCCCAAAGCAGCACTACACTTGAGTGTAGTAGTAGTACAGTGGCGACAACCATGCCTCCTGGGTCAGCAATGCTGATAATTTGTAGCAATAGCATAGCAATTGCTGGACACAGAAACTGCAGAGCTATTCTGTCAAAGGCTACTAGAGCGTTTATGGGCTTACCGCAACGCAGTACTGGACAAATATTCATGATTTTCTGTCCAAGGGATGGGATAGAATATGCGTAATAACAACAGGAAACAACAAACAACGAAAGGAAAGACGCAAGATCATTGCCGTGTGTAACAAACGTTATTGGAATGGTCCCCACCGATATTATTATAATGTCTATGAGACTAGCTATGAGTCTCCTTAAAGGGTTTGCGAGCACTAAAGATTCCATGGCTTAACACAACAAATTTGCCATAAAGTTACCAAGGTCTTTAAAGTTAGGAAAGGATAATACTCCTTCCATTGAGGTGTTATCGTATGCTATTGGAATACATCTAGCTCTTTTTGCGCTTTCAATGTCGGAATCACTATCTCCCACAAAAAATACACGCTCACTAGGTGCAATGCCCATAATTTCTAGTGCAGCGAATATTGGCTCTGGTGACGGTTTACTTTCAGCTGTATCTCCTGATCCCAATATTACTGAGAAATATTTTCTTAATCCTAAGTTTTGGACTTCATTGCGCAAATGAGGTCCGCGCTTGTTGCTTACAATACCCATATTGATTTTGTGATGGGACAGAAATTCTAAAAGCTCTAGTACATTTTCATTTGGTGACATAGAGCGCGCATTTATATTCATACCCGCAATTTTCTCGTACATATTCACTGCTTCTTTCCAGCGATCTCCTAGAGCGAATGAAAGATAGAGCTCAACTTTGTTGTTTGGAATATCAGAGAGATCTATGTGTGGAAGGTTCATAGATGTAAGTACTCTAGATAATATGGCAAAATCTAGTTTGTCGGTTTTCACTATGGTATTACACCAATCAAACATCACTGCTACAGGAGGCTGCATATCTCTACCTCATTATTTTTTCCACGATGAGCGTAGCATTCAACAGTGCGCAGGTTAATATTTAGTTAATGACACAAAGTACATAGCTTTATATTGCTACGCATGGGAGTAGTGGGAAAATTTCCTACTACTTAAATATATTAGAACATCGGTAAAAAGCGCCATAGTGGCTTTCATACAATGAGAACAGTTTAAATTATAATGTATATGGTGTTAGGGGGAAGATTATACTCCTGCAATACTTGTATGCTTATCATAGCGAGAGTTACGAATTTTGTTGGTATACACAGGCTTATAGATATGCTCCTCCGG
>NZ_JAHLEX010000093.1 GCF_023476575.1 Anaplasma phagocytophilum
TAACAAATCGAGTTAAAGGATGTGAGCATTCTTTAAAAATATGTCATGACCTATACTGAAAAAAAAAGCGTAATATGCACAGACCCTGATGTAGGGTTTAAATAATATAAAGTCAAAAGAACTTTATATAGTAATGATCTCTCGATATAGTTCTTTAAACTGTGATAATAAACTGCAATACGATCGCCTTGTAAAGCGCAGCTACTACACTTACGTTTCTCGAGACTAATATCCCCATAGCACAAAACGCACTAATCTGCCGCTAAAGTCAACACACCCACGAGCTCGATACATGCGAAGGTTCCGTCAGCATCAGTGAGAAATTATTACATCAGAAATTGCCCGTTCCTATACGAAGCAATGCCGAGCAAAACATTATTATAATGCACCTAAGGCTCTCTAAAGACTCCACCTTGCATCGCTACCCCACAAAGCTCTACGTTGTGTTGCAACAATACCTACTCAGCAGGCCTTACCGTTCGTGTAGACCCAACCCACAAAACTAGTGAATCTCATACACCTGCGATAATCATATTACTCACTTGCATTTTTATAGCAATGGGATACAAAAACCATTTTCTACTGGAAAAAACATCCACTCGCTCCTTGTCTATAGATAATGTAGGTAAAACATCACACTACATAGTGTTTTTTCTACTGTCTTTCTTACTAGTCTCCTAATTACACTTTCATAGCTGCAGACACGTGCTGCGGCATATGGACAAAAAATTGCTATACTTACGGAATAATACGTCAGTCATTGAGAGCCTTGCTAAGTTTCATGGAACAAAATTTTGGCCCGCACATGGAACAAAAATGTGCTGTTTTTCCGCCCTTTCCAGGTAAAGATTCATCGTGCAGCTTCTTAGCAGTTGCGGGATCTATAGACAAGTTGAACTGGTCCTCCCACCTAAAATCATACCTTGCTTGGCTGAGAGCATAATCACGAGCAAACGAGGCAGGATTACCTTTTGCAAGGTCAGCAGCATGAGCAGCGATTTTGTAAGATATTACACCCGCTTTTACGTCTTCTGCATTTGGTAACCCGAGATGCTCTTTAGGTGTTACGTAGCACAACATCGCAGTTCCATACCAACCTATCATAGCAGCACCAATGGCGCTAGTTATGTGGTCATAGCCAGGAGCTATATCCGTAGTTAGAGGGCCTAGTGTATAAAATGGCGCCTCATCACAAAAATCAAGTTGCTTTTTTACATTTTCTTCAATCAAATGCATAGGTACGTGGCCAGGACCTTCTACTATAACTTGACAATCATGCGCACGCGCTATTTTGACCAATTCTCCCAAAGTGCGAAGCTCTAAAAACTGTGCTATGTCATTTGCGTCGTTGATCGACCCGGGTCTAAGACCATCTCCCAAAGAGAATGTTACGTCGTAACTACGCATGATTTCACAAATCTCTTCAAAATTCTCGTACAAGAAGTTCTCTTTGTTGTGTAGTAAGCACCACTGCGCCATTATCGCACCACCACGCGATACAATTCCTGTAGTGCGTGAACGGGTATGCTCAATGTAGCTCTTCAACACACCCGCGTGTATGGTGAAGTAATCCACTCCCTGCTCAGCCTGCTCTATTATTGTTTCTTTAAACACTTCAAAGCTTAAATCCCCAATTATGCCATTAACTTTGTTCAGAGCTTGATATATGGGCACAGTACCTATAGGCACTGGGCTATTGCGCACTATCAATTCCCGTATGTTGTGAATATCATGACCAGTAGACAGATCCATTACTGTATCAGCTCCATACGTAACGGCTAGAACCATCTTTTTCACTTCATCTTCGATATTTGAAAGTACAGCAGAATTTCCTATATTAGCATTTATTTTCACGAAGAAGTTTCTACCTATAATCATAGGCTCGGATTCCGGATGATTTATATTTGATGGTATGACAGCTCTTCCGCATGCTATCTCTTCTCGCACAAACTCAGGTGTTATTTTACGTCGCTTAGGTAATAACAGACCAGACATAGCCTCTGCCTGTTCATGTAAAGCGTTCTCCCGAACGGCTACATATTCCATCTCCGGCGTTATAATACCATTTTTAGCATAAAAGAGTTGAGTTACTGGAACACCTCCAGCTATTCCTTTCAATATTACTCTGTCAACTCCAGAAAGAGCCTTTGTACTTCGACTATCAGAAATAGTCCTAGCCTTGCGTATAGGGTAGGTATCATTCCTGCGAGCTATCCAATCTTGCCTTAATTTATTAGATATTCCTTCAGTTATGTTGATCTTAATAGCACAATCAGTATAAGGACCAGCAGTATCGTAAAGAAGGAAAGGTAGTGAAGAATTTCTAATATTGATTTGGCGCATTCCGACCTTAACATTCGGATATAAAGTGCAATTAATGTATATTTTATTAGATGATGGGTAAATTTCAGAAATATTCATGTGCATTATGATGAAAAATATTCCCGATTAGCATACATTTATGGAGTACATTACACAACATTAAAGCATGTAACGCGCACTAAAGCTTAATGGAAAACGCTAATAGTTGCTTTTTGGGAGAGGGAAGAGTCTATAGTATGGTTATGTTATCATCTCTATTTATCGCTATATAGCGTAGCATCTATATGCTGAAGAAAATGTTATTCTCATAGATTATTAGGTTATATTCTTAAGGGGAGAAAAAACAGCTCTTTACTAACATATAGAATCTTCCTAGTCATGCATTATGACGATCCCCATTGGATGGCAGGGTTTTAAAATCACATTTCTCATATATTTTAGCCGTTTGAGCTTTTTTCTATAAAGCAATATAAGGTAAAAATTTCAATTGCTTCATTAATTGAAGAAATTGGAAACAGAATTTTCATTGCTATAAGAAGGTAGCAGCAGCATTATGTCTCCTTTAATGCTATTTTTGTGTATAATGAACTCACATTTGAGGGAGTGTGCATAAAGAATAGGAGAGGGTTACATTCTTCTTTTACCCTGCGTAAGATTAGTCACAATGAGAGTATACAACTGCAAGTGTTTACGCATTCTCCAAACTTGAAAAGTGTAGAGCTTGGCTCCCAGAACGTAGTTGCGTGATCAATGGAAAACCTCCTTGACCATCATAATACGCTAACTCACAGACAGACTAGGAGTTAAGCTCTGCTACAAAAATTCACGCGAGTGACATAGGTACGTAAAAGCCACAGAGGTGTTCGCAGATGAGTACATTTATGAAAAACGTATTACCAAGCTTAATGCCAAAGAGTGATATATAACTATGGCTTATCTCTAATTTCTTCATAATACCCCGTCAATATACCAGCACACTGGACTATTCTTTTGACAGGTACTTCTGATGATTACATAAAGTTAGCTCCTCTCACTCAAGCACACACACTATCTCATAGAATTCAGTTCTTGCATACGTTATTACTTTTATATGGCGTGATTGCACATAAACGTGCGGCAAATATGCACGGCATAAATATACCATAACATACCTAGTTTAAAAACGTAGCAGGAGATATGTATAGCTTCGCGTTATGCATATATGTAGCAGCATGCTGAGATATTACAACAACTCTCAAAACAATAGAGCCATTATAGTTATTTGTGCACAAATGACATATTTTTTAAATATACTGTATTCTTCAATTGTGCACAGGTTTCGCTCAAGCTTTTAGATTACTCGTGAAATCTCCATAGTAAGCAGTGATATGCTCTATCAGCTAACATCTTATATTACGGAAAGACAGCTCTCAGCTTCACATACCTTGTTATTGAGCCAACTTCCGCCACTGCACAACAACAGCATACAACAATAACAACAATCATCATCGTATAGTAGGCCATAATGCTCACTTGACGATACTAGCTTGCTGCACCAAAAACCCTTTCAACCTTTCGCCATATTCCATCATGTATTCCAGTGATACTTGTTTTTGACTTCAAGACTTTATGCAAACTTCTAGTAGGAGTGTGTAGGCGCACGACAGTTTCAACATTATCATCGGCATCGAATGCAACTTTCAATACGTCACAACTGTATTCACGGAATATAGAAGCCGCAACCTTTTGTAACATACAAGACGGATATATCCAATTATTATCCTCTTCAAGCACTGGATAGCCTAAAACATTGATAATTTCTGTCTTGGAAGCGCCCTCTTTCACGTTATCCCAGCGCTTTATATTTGTTGACGGATATCCATTATACTGAACATGAGACAAACACCCAGTTAATGTGCAAAGAGCACAGCATATAGATAAAAACCTTAACAGCATAACAGACCTACGCAACATAGCGATAAAGGATAGCATACCAATTTTGGCTGTCAATGACTATACTGGCTATACTAAGCTCAGCAAAGCAGTATAGGAGAGACATATAAAATATGGAAAAAAAGCAGAAAATGCCATGCGTATAAAGACGGCATACTACGAGAAGTTTGAATATCACTGCATAATGCTCTAAGTCTTAATGTATAACATTAATTTCGAGGTGTAACATCATAGCTTTATACGAAAAATTAACCACACTATAAGAAATAGATACGTTTTCTCAGCTTCTTGAATGACAAATTGTAGATAAGGTGAGTTGCTTCGCTGTTATCAACATCCAACCGTAGAATATGCCTCTTTCTACTATATCCTGCTTA
>NZ_JAHLEX010000094.1 GCF_023476575.1 Anaplasma phagocytophilum
TACCCTACGGAGATGCTCCAGCAGTATATTACGTGCTATCACACAATTCGTAACGCTATGACTAGGTTAAATAAAAAGAGCAGCAGTCTTCATTTATAGTTGTATATATCGCATTCATAACCAGCTTGCCCAATAACCTCAGATATTTCATCCCCAAGCAACTCCGCTATTGTCAGCGACTTGTAACCTATTCGCCACAACCACCACTAATGAAGCTTTTTGTATATATTAAGAAAACTTACTCAGAAATACCTTATAACATGCCACTATTCACCGGATGTACAGAGATCCGCTGAATGATACATACAAGAAAAGGACACATTTCACATACCCAATATGCAATAACACAACAGACCTACACTTAAGTACCCTTACTATGGTTTTTAAAACTCACTTCATCTTCGAGAAACTAAGTACAGTTAGCATTTACAAAACAACAATACCCACTCAAAGAGTACAACATACTCACCGAGCTACAAACTGTACATCATTGTAATCTGTACATCCAAGCCAAACAAAGCACACACTTTAAACGCGAGGTGAAACCCAGCACAAACCAAAACCGCAATCGCCTCAAGGCACTCAACTCTTTTGAAGCTCGTAGCAACTCGATACAAATACAAATCCGCTTTGTCTACTAAGCAACAACTCTAACAAGAAATACACAACCAAAAAGATGCTAGGTTCCCACCCGCATACAAAGTGTTTCTACACATTTACCGTATCTAACAACTTCCTACTCGAACGGAATCGTACACGTCTTTTTGGAGGTAATGTTTCTAAGTGACCAGTTTTTGGATTGTGGTACTTCTTCTCTGCGCACTGAATAACATGCAGCGTACCAACGTTGTGCAGGCGAATTGAATGATTGGTTTCCAGGGCTGTCTTAATTGCAGACATTACCACATCATAAGCGCTACTAGAATCTTTCTTTGTAAAGCCTAAACCCGACATCAACGCCCTTACTATGATTTCCTTGCTCATAAGTAAAACTCCTGACTCGACATAAGTTAACCGGACCTAGGATATTAGGTTGGTTGGTATAGTCAACTAAATTCGTAGCCATTAACTAACGTATTATTAAGCATGGACGACTTTTTGCCACAAAATCACGTAAAGACATCGTACTCAGGTAAATAACATAATAATTGCGAACATGAACACTAGGCAATATCTCTATTTTTTGGATTTGAGAAGATTCGATGTGATCTCAGCTATTCTAAATAGGGTTGCTTCTCTATGTATATGTAACTTTCGCGCGGTAGAAAAAATCTCCTGTGCTTTTGAGTACTTATCCAACATTGCAAGTATATTTGCATCAGTCACGTAATTAGTGTTGCTTTCGTGCAACCTAAGTGTGCTCAGAATTGTGTCATATATAGCTTTAAGTGATAAGTACTCTATCTTGTGCATGGGAAGTTCTGTTTCCAGCACGTTTCCTATGGTGTCAGAAACGTTTTTTTTCTGTATCAAGTCAATTATGTTTTCGTACAGCGTTATTTCTTTGTCTATGTCTTCAGATACCATTCCCGGAATTCCAGGATATAAAGCCACTGCTTTATCTTCTAAGTTCATATCGGGAAATTTTAATTCTATCACTTGTCTTGTTTCTTCAAGAGTAAGCTTAGAGAATGAAAGAATCATGCACCTAGACCTTATCACTATAGGCACGCTATATAGGTTATGACTAATTATCAAGATAAGTGAGTGTTGTGGCGGTTCTTCCAAGATCTTGAGCATGGAGTTTATTGTGTTGCTGTTTAGCCCGTCAATGCTATCAAGTATCACTATCTTACGTTCTGCACTTATCGGCAACATGTGTAAGAAGTGCTTAACTTTTCTGATCTTATCTACACCTATAGGTGATGTTTCATCTTCTATGATAGCTACATCTGGATGAGAATCCAAGGAATCAGAGCGAGTAAGAAACCTGGCATAAGCATGCGATAAAGTTGCTTTACCGATACCTCTTTTCCCACATAAAAGCCAGGTATTGACTTTGCGATTTTGCCAAAGAGTATTTTTTTGGGTACTATGTCCAACTACTGTGTCCATGTTGTTTTTCCACGGTTAATAGCATCAAGAATTTTGCTACTCGGTAGCATACCAGTTCTAAGTATTTTCTGCGATACCATGTCAAATACTGTAGAACACATTCCGCTAACAGAGCTATCATCCTCCCATAACTTAGAAACATGCATTCTAAGTTCCTCAGAAATATCAGAGGCCTTTAGAGCATCGCGCTCACCAGACAAATTTGCGCTAGTAGCTACAACAGGGAACTCAAACCTACTGAGTATGTTACACGCTAGCGCATGATCAGGTATTCTCACGCCCAGGGTATCTTTGAAGAAGCGTCTTGGCAAGTTTTGTGCATAATGCAGAGGGAGTATGAAGGTTATAGGCCCTGGTGATAACATTTCCATTATCCTCAAGTCTGTATTTTTCATATTAGAAAACTTCTTAACTTGCTTAATATTACCGAACATTAGAGAGAAAGGTTTATCATGTAAACGACGTTTTATGTCGTACAGTTTAGCAACTGCGCGTTCACTAAAAGCGCTACATGCTAGAGCATATAGAGTTTCAGTAGGGAAACACACTATTTCCTCGTTTCTAAGCGCATTTACTATTTCTTCAACCATATATACCAACATAAATAGTTACTATAAGCCTGCTGGTAGCCGATAATGAAGTTGTTAAATCTTTAAAGTACATCTCCACGTATTAGGGTATCACATTCAGCTATGCGTATTAACTCTATTTATACTGAATTTTCAAGGGTACTTTATGGGACCTTGCGTGAATGGTAGACAAATTTTTTCGTACTATGGAGGGAGAGGTTTGTATAGTAAAAACCATATAATGCGCTATATAGCTTGTAACAATGCGTAGGATTTGTACTTTTCATCACATCGTTTATTAGCTATGTAATCAGTCAAAGTGACTATGTATTCTGTTCCGGAGCGTACGAGGCATTCTTCCTTACTTGGTAACAACCTCATTATAAGAGGTTTAAGCTATATGGCGGATGGAGAAGAATTTCTACGTGATCGCAGCTTATTTCTAAATACGGTAAGTGTATTTCTTTGCATATAAAATGTTGAGCATGTATATGCATGCAATACAGCGTTTTATTAGGTATATAGCGAGATGATAGTTATTGTATAAATTTTTGCGGCACAACAGGTAAGGCATGATAGTTTTTGGCCTTAGCGGAGGAACAGCTTCAGGTAAGACTCAGGTGGCAAGGCTTTTTTCTCAATTCAGTCAGGCAAGAGTCTTTAATGCTGATCGAGAAGTGCATAAAATGTATGAGCATTTTGCCAGCATCATAGGACTTGTCCAAGAGTATTTTCCAGACTCAATTCATGATGGCTGTGTTTCGCGGAAAGAGCTATTAAAGCATTTTGTAGAATATGGATCAAAGTGGCAAATGTTTCAGACGGCCTTGTATAGTGAGCTACTCATCAGACAAAATAGATTCATTACTGAGAGTCGCATAAGGAAAGCGAGGTACGTGATATTGGATATACCTATGATATTGGAAGCGGGATATTGGAGGAGCTGTGATTTTATAGTGTGGGTGCGTGCGAGCAAAGCAATACAGGTAAGGAGATTGAGAGAAAGGGGTATATCGCAAGAGGGGATAAAGTGCCTTTTGAGTAGGCAAGTACAGGCCGAGAAAAGACGAAATTTTGCAGATTTCAGTATAAACACATGTGGCAGCATGAGGGATACAGCCTCAGGGGTACTTGCTATTCTCAATGATCCTCGTGTCAAGGTACAACGCGATATGCATTTTCGCAGTCAGCATTTATGTATTCTTCCTAGACGTAATGGGCTAGGTCAATTGCCTAGTGTTCTGTGAATTATCAGCAGCATTTTATGCTTTTTACTTTACAGTGGCTCCTGTATGAGCTGGATTTATTTCAGCTTTATCTCTTAGAGCAACGGGTTTTTGTAGTTCGGTACTTCCAGTAACAACCTCTTCGGGTAATTACTTAGGGCAAGCCTAGTAACCTTAAATAGATGTTTTTTATGGTCTCAATACTTTAAGCAATTCGCTATTGCTATATCGAATTGCTCAATTTGTATCTCCATGACTTGGAGCAACAGGTTCTTGTAGTTAAAAAAGCTTAAGCTTCATTAGTAGTAAGTCTTTGGCTTGTTATGCTACTACTGTAAGTACAGAAGGTATCGCATATGCCATGACTTTAGCGGCACCTATTTCCTCTAGAGCATTAGCTAGAGATTTTTCAATGAGATAAAATCGTATCTACTGCAGATTGCTCTCTTATAGTGGGGTTAGATCTACCTCTTGCCACTGTAGCTTCTCCAGAATTTATACTGTCTTGAATACCCAGAGTATGCTCCTCTCAACCACTTGAAGAAATTCTACTACCATCCCAAGCAG
>NZ_JAHLEX010000095.1 GCF_023476575.1 Anaplasma phagocytophilum
TGTGTGAGTGCAAGGTGAGACAAGTCTTCCGTAAGAGCGTAACACCCCTGTCAGTTGAGCAGGACGTTCTTATATGTTCTGTAAGTCAGTTGCCTAGCAGTAAATTTCCGGGCTTTTGGGACGAAAACAACTCTTACACCACTCTGAGATTGCCTTTTATCTATATCCCCACTAAATATGTTTCATAAAATCCGCGACTTTGTTTTTAAGTGTGTAGTGTTGCAACAGCACGTGTACCGTCCGGTATGCTGCAAAAATAAACATCATCGAGAAAATCTATATCTGTTATAAATCTGTAAAAATCTCTTGGCGAATGCGCTCTATCTGTGGGCCAAGTGCATTTTTGAGAGTTGTGCTGTGTTCTAACACGTGTATTTTGGGGTAGGTATGTGAAAAGGTTAGAATGTGTCCTCCCATGCGTTTTGGATTCTAGTAATCCCATGTTTGATTGACAGACAGTAGACTTCGAAACTCATTTGGTAATCAGCAAATTTTGGATGACGAGCTAGGAAATATTTAGCAGCTCTGGTGATTGAACGGCGCTGCTTCGCCCTTAACGGTATTTCGTTAAAACTACTTCTTATACTTGTCTTGACCTCTATAAAAAATAGTAGATTTCCCTTTTGCGATATTATATCCACTTCGCCTACAGGTGCTCTGTAGCGGTGGTATAATATCTTCTGTAAACGTATTTTAAGCAATAACATAACGAGCAACTCTCCAGTGTAGCCTATTAAGTTGCTAGAGGGTTTTGGCATTTATACTACTGACAAATTGCAATATTCTTTGGCCATGGTAAATGCTGTGGTGCACTATTATAAGAATGTACTTCGATTAGGGTATTATTATTTCTTGAACAGGTATACAAAACATCATAGACTCGCGAACAAATTTCATATGGTCACTCGTGATTCTTCGCATTATTCCAGATGGAGTTAACTTTAATTTTGTTAAATGGGGCAGAGTTGCGCTTATTATGAGTGTGTTGCTCACGTTGGGATCGCTTGTGTTGATTTATGTCAGGGGCATAAATCTGGGCACTGACTTTGCTGGGGGTGTAGTAGTAGATTTTCAAGTAGCGGATACCTCAGTGGATGCTGAGCGCATAAAGTGTGTGCTTGCAGGATCTGGATTAGGAAGCGTATCAGTACAAAATTTTGGGGAAGATCCCCAGGAATTTATGGTCATCTTCAAAGGAGGGGCCTCTTCCGGAAGCCATGTCGCTGTAGATAAGGTAAAAGGTGCACTTGGAGAGCTTGGTGAGATTAGCTACAAAAAGGTGGATTACGTAGGTGCTCAGATTGGATTAGCGCAGGTAAAAGAAGGAATCATAGCCGTGTTAGGCTCTTTGCTCTGCATGTTTTTCTACCTGTGTTTGAGGTTTAGATGGCAGTTTGCAGTGGGAGGAGTTTCAGCTTTGTTGCATGATGTCATTATCACCATGGGCATGATAAGTGCTACAGGGCTAGAATTTAGTCTGCCAGTTATGGCTGCTATTTTAATGGTTATAGGATATTCAGTTAACGACTCTGTGGTTATATACGACAGAGTACGGGAACTCATGGTCCGATCTGAAACGAAAGATATGGTGCGGATTGTAAATATAGGAATTAACACTACTTTATCCCGTACTCTTTTGACCTCTGGTACGACGATGCTAGCAGCACTGCCGCTTATGTTGTTATGTGAGGGTGCAGTACAGGATTTGGGCATCATTGCGTTTTTTGGTGTCGTGGTGGGAACATATTCTTCCATATTCGTGTCCACAATTCCGTTTGTAGGAAGTATACAAAAAGCACTAAAGTTGAGTAGTAACGCCTATTAGATCTAAGTGTATATTTGCCAGTAATTGTGGTTTTGTACTGGCATCTTTTCTCATGGATGGTTGATATTGTCTTATATACTGTGATATACCGTGCACATTGTGTTATAGCGTTCCCTACTGTGCCATGGTTTTGGAAACGAAGTGCACTATTACTATCTAAAAACTTCGCACGGTGGTGATGCTATAATGAGATGATATCTCTTGACTCCCAATTACACGTTTGTTTACCACACGATGCCATATAAAAAGCTTCTAACACAGTCTTATGCTTTCCTAGGACTTTTCACTGAGGTACAGTAGACGTTACATGTGTTGTATATGTGTAATTAACAGAAGAGACTACACACCTCTACCGTACCAAATCTTCAATAGCAGTATAACTCCACTATGTTTTCTTTTTCCTCACTGCCCGACGCTTCCCCCCCCTTAGAGAGCAGAGAACTCTCAATATCCTCCAACTTTTCGTACCATTCTCCTCTACTATTCTAGACTGCTTCAGAGTGGACAAATCGTCTACTTTCACTAAAAAAAGCTTATAAGATTAGACGTATGCCAAACTCAGCGCCGATGTAATCTAGGCTTAGGTATACTTTTCCAGTTTTCACCGGTCTTTCTTCTGTTTTTTCGTCAAAGAATACAGTACGCATAGGAACCCTATCGTAACCGCTATCACCTATAATGTGATGATAAAAACCGCCTACAAAAGCAGTAACTCCTGAAGAAAAACTGTAGCTTAGACCAGCCTTTAACCTGTAGGCAAGTTTAGCTGTGCTATGTTCATCCACTATTTCAACAAACGTGCTACCTAAACCCACACACGAATATGCGGATGCGTGCTTTTTTGTTAGAGGAACATTGTAATCATAACAAGCATTAACCATTACTGAAGTTGCAGTAACAGATGGTATTTCTACAACTTCTCCAAATCCTGTAGTAACGCCAAGAATTACTGCGAGTATTCTTCTCTCTTTCTGTGTGAAAGTCTTAACATAACTCACAATGTCCTTAGCCTGTGCAAGTCTGGTTCCACGACCCAGATTTTGGGGATCAAGATATCCGCTATAGCTCCACGTCGATTTCATGATAGCTTGTCTCGTGAAGGCCCCAAAACCTCCAAAATCTCTACCATCTACGCTATCTCTACATGCAGTGAAAACACCAGGCACCTTAGGATTATTGGTGATAGTTGCCTTACTGCAAATCCTCTTATCAAGATCAGGACGCTGTGCAGCAACACCGTTAGCAAAAGCTAATATCTCATCTTCTGTCAGGTTAGACATTCCTGAAATCAATTTTTCATATTGAGCGCTTACCAAGTAATATGGCAGTAATCTAGAGAGAAAAACATACGCAGTATCGATGTCACCCACCCTGTTTCCCTCAGAAGAGCTTACTCTAGCCCTAAATTTTTCATGCCCAACTTCGATTTCCAACCTACCTCCCATCATCTTATATCCAATACTTCCGACCCAAGACTTGAGCACACTGTTCTTGAACTGCACACTGAGATCTTGAGTATCCCAATCTATAACTTCTGCTTTGAACCAATCTTCCTCATCATTTTTTAAGTAAGGCAACACTATAGATGTCTCTCCGTCACCCACTACGTCAAAAGTGATTACCTTACTTAAGGCAGGGGCATAATCCAAGGCTACATAGAACTTCTTAGAGCTAGAAACCAGGTCAACTTCATACATTACTGCCCTGGCATCTTCTCCAATAATCAACATGAGCAATATTGCAGATACCACGTATAATACTATCTTACCCACACAGCGTACCATTAAGTTTTCTACCACATATCCACTGCAGTCCTTATTTACAATGCGTTCATAAGCTCACTCTAACCAAGGACTGGAGAGGAATACTAAATTCATAACAATATAATCACGTATGGTTCACAGTACTTTTATAAGCTCCTATTCTCCATACGCTGCGAGGTTATATGTACCAGCATATTTTTCCACTAGATATTCATCCATACCTTCAGTTGCATAATTGCTGTTAATAGCTACTTAATACGATATATATGGACTACTATACCTACGCCTAAAGCAAGCTATAAAAGCACTAAGAAATAAGGTGTATGACATAAAGACTCAGGATAGTATCCAAAGCGCTAACGTCATCATTAGCAGCCATGGCTATAGCCTTAACATCATAACGCTTCCTAAAAATAGCTTACTTCTAGATCTCATATACTAACTCTCTAATAGAAGCAGGGTAAGTTGAACTTACCCTGCTTCCTACAAACCACCTTAAAAAGCGAACCTAACACCAAATGCCCCCCCGACATAAGCCATGGAGAAGTTAGCATTGGCAGTATCCTTAGTACGGCCAGCAGGACTAGTATCATCTACAAGTCGTTGAGCCGGCAGCTCATCATAAACACCATTGTCACATCAAATCCATACTTACTTATCTCCTGCACTTTGTGAGGATTATTGGTTAGCAACTGAAGGCTCGATATCCCCAGGTTCCTTAAAATCATGGCTGCAGGTAAGAATATGCGTTCATCGTC
>NZ_JAHLEX010000096.1 GCF_023476575.1 Anaplasma phagocytophilum
CGAGAGAGTCAGAGCACCACATATCGCGACAAACACATTCCAATAGAATGCTAATGAGCTTGCATTACAACAGGAGTCATAGACGAAAAAATCACTCCACGAGACAAGAATCGCTATACACCGCACTCTTAAATACGTAACAGGGCTTAATAATAACCAGAGTCAAGCCAGTAATACATGATTCACTAATGAAGCTTTTTAGACACAACACTATCCTGCTCCGAAGCACTAACAGCCTCTCCTCCAGCACCTACCTTGCCATTTTCAAACTCCTCTTTCATCAGAGTAAATGCAGCACTAGCCGCAGTCTCCACAGCAGATACACGCAAAGCCCTAATAAAGCTCTCTATCCTGAGCTCAAGCTTACCGGTCGCTACATGAATATAATCCTCCAATAGGGCTTCTATCTCCCTCTTTCCCTTCTCCAGGATGTCCTGACACCGTTCTTCCGTTTCCCGGATCATTTCAGCAATGACCCGATCCACCTCTACATCTCCATGCGACGCACCAGATACCAAAGCATCTAACTTACCCGCTAACGTCACCGACCTCCGAACTGGCCCCTCTACCCCACAAGCACGCTTAGCAAGAAACCTTTTTGTGAATTTACGCACCGGATTAAAAGCCAATGCAAACCCCACACAAAAGGCAAGATCCACAATTATGTGCGCATTTATCATAACCTCTTCCCGTATATTCTCGTCACTAACTCCCTTAGTCTACTCTTTTTGACCCTTCCAACACCACTGACTTTCGCGTAATACATCGATGCAACATCAATAGACAACGAAATCAATTCTTCCTTCTTTTCGCGCTTAAGAGATTCCAATCGCTCATCAACCTCAGCGAGCATCTCGTCGACCCCTGATTTCAAGAGCTCTTTAGCTAACTCAACAGCATTTCCAAGATCAATAACCACCTTCTGCTCCAGGTCTCGAGCGCGCCGCTGCGCAGCCTCGAGCACTACCATCTGCTTTACAAGCTTATCTTGAAGAAAATCACAAGACTCAAGAGAGATACCAAGAGCGCTATTATGCTCCACCAACCTACTACTGACAATAGACTCGACCTTCGGAACAACAACACACCTTACCACAACATACAGCAGCAGGAACGAACAAACAAACCAAAAAATCTGCGAAGGATAGACCGAAAAATCTAGCTGCGGTACCACATCCATGACTAACTAGCCAGCAACAAATATCAACAATAAGGCAAGAAGGAAGGAGAACAGCCCCATAGCCTCCACTAGCGCAGCGCCAGTATAAACATACTTTTTGAGCTTTTCTTCCGTTTCCGGGTTACGCGCAATACCATTAAGCATAGCAGAGAAAACGGCAGCTACACCCAAAGCAGACGCCACCATACCAAGAACGCTCAACCCCACAGCCAAAAACCTAAGTGAGTCCATAACCACCACCAGTGCAAATTTCAACCTTATGAATTATAAGAACTAGCTATGTGAAGTCAATTAGTAATTACCCCCTCACCCCAATTAGAACCCAAGAAACACAGCCCATACCAAGATTTTAAAATTACAAGCCACCTAAAACACACCTCAAGTATCTCCTGCCAGCTGACAGTGAATTTATTCTACCCAGGATCTACATTTTCCCTAATGTCCTGCAACTGCATCAGAAAGGTATACAGTAGTCAAGACCGTAAATATATATGCTTGCAGAATTGCAACAAAAATCTCAAATGCTATCAGTACCATTATGAACGCAAACGGCAGTGGCGCTAACACCGGATGCATTTTTAGAACAAATTCTGCAATAACTGCAATAATAGTGTGACCAGCAATCATATTGGCAGCTAACCGTATAGCCAAACTCACAGGCCTAGCCAAATACGCAAACAGCTTTATAAATACCATCATAGGCGCCAACCACAAGGGAGTACCCTCTGGAAGAAAAATCCTCAAAAAATGCAACCCTTGGTGATTAAACCCAAGCACCGTCACGCCTGCACAAACAACAACAGCTAAGGCCAACGTAACAGAGACATGACTTGTTGCTGTAAAACCGAGTGGCAGAATGCCTATAAGATTACACGCCAACACAAATAAAAATATGCTAAGAACAAAGGGTATATACCGTAGACCACCAACCCCCGCATTACTCTCCACAGCACCCACAACAAAGTTGTAAATCAACTCAACTGCAGTATGCGACATACTCGTAGAACCATCAGTCCTCTTACGTAGTGCACAACACATCAGCACCGCGGCAACCAGCGATGCCAGCATCATAAAAAGCGCGCAATTAGTAAAGCTTATATCCATTCCGAACGGCATTGGAATCTCAAGCAACCTAACCACTTTAAACTGCTCTAGCGGATTCAAGATATATCCAAAATTACTGTACCATGTGCTACAGTATCGTGCAGAACAAATTTGTAGTCAATCAGGTTGTGAGTGTTTTCGTAGCATCATTAAGTAAAGATACTTGTACCTGTCTTGCTGCTTTGGGATGCAGGATATATTCAACAAAAAAAACAAGAGATAGTAACAATACATCCAGTGATACCCTACACAAGTTTGCCATTACTCCGGGTCACATGTATACTATAGGCATCGAGCTTAGTTATTTGCTATGACTACTCAGTTTCTTGATGCGGCCTTGCCCATAATCCATTCTGCGGGATACTATGAGATTTCCAAGTACATTACTAATTCCATATACGTTGATAGCGGCATACTATCAGATCTTCCAGATATTGCCTCTAAGTATGCGGGACGCGGATTTATAGTGGCAGATTCAAACACTGCGGCTCTGTTAAACAAAGAGGTACTGCAACACTTTGACTCCTATGTCATTCAAGAAGAATATTACGCCTCTGAAAAATTGGTTGATGACATAAAAAATGCTTCAAAGGATGCGGATTTTCTGATCGCCTTAGGCAGCGGCTCTATAAACGACATCTGTAAATACGTAAGTTTCATTACCAGCAAGGAGTATATTTCATTTCCTACGGCGCCATCAATGAATGGGTATACATCGGCAAACGCTTCTATCACTATGGGTAATGGAATAAAAAAATCACTTTCAGCAAAGTTGCCTAAAGCAATTTATATAGACGTTGACGTGCTCACTAATGCACCTCAAAGGATGATAAATAGCGGATTTGCCGATTTTATATGTCGATCAACTGCTCGTGCTGATTGGCTTATCTCAAGCATATTGATAGGAACATCATACAATGAGTTGCCATTTCTTATTACTGAGGACAGCTCGCAAGAGTTATTGGAGAATTACCGGGGATTAAAGCTCAGAGACAGCGCCACAATAATGGTACTAATGCAGGCTTTGATATTATCGGGAATAGGTATGCTAATAGTGGGCAGCAGCCAACCTGCTAGTCAAGGCGAGCACATTATAGCAGGAGTGACAGAGCTGTTAGACAAGCACAACTTTCTACACGGGGAGAGAATAGGAGTCTCTACTTTGTGCATGGCCAGGCTACAGCATAGTATATGCAACGGTCATAGGCCCTTTTTAAGACCCACCCCATTGGATAAAAATACTTTACTGCAGCACTTTGCCCAACACTATGTACATGAATTCTATAAGACGCTATCAAAGAAGTGGATAGACGCGGAAAAAGCAGAATACCTCAACCACATAATGGAGCAGCAGTGGTGTAAGATTTCAGCAATGGTTCAAGGCAAAGTAATAGACCATGTACACTTATACAGCATACTAGGATACTTGGAAGCCCCGACAAAACCAGAACATGTTGGGTGGTCTACGGAGCAATACTACTCAATCGCTAATATGGCTTTTGCTACCAGGGACAGGTTCACATTTCTGGACGTAGCCTACCATGCGGGAATATCAATCTCTTAGGTTCTGATAACTCAAGCCAGCCTTTAACCTATAAGCAAGCTTAGGAGTGATGTGACCATCAACAACGCCAACGAAGTTACCACCTAGACCAACACAAGCATAAGGAACAACACCTAAACCTTCACTAAGAAGATCATAACAAGCATTGACCATGACTGAAGTAGAAGAAACCGCCCTAATCTCAACAACTTCTCCACCTTCAATAGTTTTAGCTAGTAACCCAGCTACTATGGTTTTTTCTTCAGGAGTGAGTTCCTTGACTATGTCTTTAGCTACCGCTGTGGCGTTGCTATTAGTAGGGCCTATCTTGGCAGCTGTTG
>NZ_JAHLEX010000097.1 GCF_023476575.1 Anaplasma phagocytophilum
GCTGCAACTACCTTGTTGCGCCTTTAGTAGTTGTGGAGCATATTTCATGGTATTGCTGTGCGCGCTTAAAAGGTGCGCACAATGGTTTGAATAGTTAAGGACCGTTCTCCGACAGCAAATTTCTCTAAGTCCGTTAATTATTGAAAATTAATATAAAGAGTTAAAACATCCTTTGTCTCTATAGTCATTTACATATCTTGTGCAAATACGCTTGAAAGATGTCTTACTAATAATACAAAATTCTTAAAAAATTAATGTATTTCTTGTGCATTGTATAAAAACGTCTATATACTGCCTATAGGTGCGTTAAGGTAGAATTATGCACGGGATGTATATGGGTTGGTGGCTGCCAATAGGTAGATTTTATGAGGCTGTCAGTCGTGGCATACAGCAGGGGGAGATAACGCAAAAGGAGGTCGCTGTAAAGGTATGTGCTGCGTTAGAGAAGTCAATTCATGAGCTCCATGAAATTATAATGTTGAAAGATGGTGTGAAATTAGCCGAGGAAGTTTCCGTTGAAAGCTCTATTTATATAGAGCGCACTCGTACTGCTGCACAGCTTATATCCGTTGTGTATGATAAACTAATTTCAGCACGTTATCAGGTACCTGATGATTTAAGGAAAATTCTTATTGAAGACGCTAAACAGCACGTTGATGTATTACTAGCGGCATTGCATGAGATTGCAACGTTGCGAACAAAGCCATTTCCCGAAAACAAGCGCGAGGGAGTTGATTTTTTCAAAGCATGTTGTGCTTCTTCCTATCTTGCTGCTGCTATAGGTTTTATACAGGATCATGAATGTTGCACTATAGGATCTAGGGAAATTGATAGGAGGGGCATTTTTGAGGCGCGTACCCGATTATGTCTTAACCTAGACGCCCTTTTAGATTCTTGGATTGCGCTTCCAGAGAGGGCATTTTCTCACCTTATGAAAGGTAAAGAGAGGTTTCTCGGAATACACACTACAAAGTCTTATGCGGTTTGCAGTATAGAAGAGGTCCGTGTTTTTGCACACATGTTAGGGCCACTGATCAGTTTAAACTCTAGATTTGTTCTCATAGATGCTTTTAGAATCGTGTTTATGCCTATACAGAAGCTAGAAGCAAAGATAAACGGTAATCATCCTTGTGGTATATTAAATAGGGTCATAAATCAAGCAACAAAAAATATAGACGAAAGCTTTATAGAATATTATGAGAATATGAAACGTAGGAACTCTGATGTGAGCGATAAAGAGTTTTTTACTTGCCATCTTTTAAGGACAATAGCAGCAGCGAATGCTCTCGCATTGAGGTGCTTAGATTGTGAACCTGCGTCTCCTTGCGTGGATGATATTAGCTTATACGTTATAGTGCTGAAAGACTTGCTCTTTAGATATGTTAGGAGTTTGGAGAGAGAGCGAGTAGAAGATGTAGCTTATTCTGGATCTTTTCTTAACTTGCTACGGATTGCGCGCGATTCTCTTTACAGAGTACAAACAAACACTTTACCAAATCAAGCAAGAGATGAAGCTGTGTTTGATCTCATGAAAAAGACGATAGAAAAGTTAGAGGAGAGATGCATAAACGTACGCAAAAGAAAATACGAGGTAAAAGATCCTGAGGACACAATCGAAGAAATGTTAGCATTACTAAGCATAGAAGCTAAGAAGACTTCAAATATGGGAGTCAAAAGTCAAAATTCATCGGAAATGAAAAATGGGCCAGCAACAGATTTATTTGGCAGTAGTGGATCATCAATAGAACTATGTGCAGGTAGGATGTTAGAAATGCTATAATTATTTAATGAGCTACTGAAGATCACTAAAAATAGATTGTGAAACTGAAAAGAAGAAACGAGAACCACACTTTGATGGCTGAAAATAGGGGGAAAGTTTTGTGTTTCATGATAGTTTTTAGTCAATTGAGAATAATGAAAGGTTTTTCATTCAAGTACTCACCTTCTCAAGCATACTGCTCTGGGATCGGAGTTATAAACGGACTCTATGTAAATTGTATGGTGGGTAGTTTAACTAGAGCGATAGCCTCCTAAAAGAGTAATGGAGGCGTACAATTATAGGCTAGAGCTCATCGGAGAATAAGCTTTAATAGAAACCTGACTGACTGCGAGGCCACTAGACAAAGAATAGACGGGCTAAAGTCGGCCATAGTGATCTTGTGATTCCGCAGGAAAAAAGTACAGTCAATTACGAGTAGAACTAAGCAGTTTTATGACATAAGTTATTACAGGAGTCGGAGGATTGGAATTTAGATTCGGTAATGCTACTTCAGGGAATCCAGCGAGTTTCGGAAAATCTTGAAGCAAAAGATTTAGGGGATGCAGTAGTGGCTTTGCCTATCTCAGATGTAGGTATAGATTATGTTCCTACAGTATAGCAAAGAAAAAAGTATCAGGAGAAGATATTCGTTAGTGCGTCAAGAAAGAAACCGTTGGAGGATTAAAATACATGGAGCATGAGGACTTGAAAAGGGCTAGAACATTAATAAACGAGATAAAGAATAAATTTTTTTCATGAGATTAAGGGAAGGAATATAGAACAATACGAGAAGTGTTTCGCAATTGTTAAAGAAAGGAGTGTAAATATGCTTTTCTTCTTGCAGAATAGATGTATTACAAAAATTCATTGGATGACTTTGTGCATTATAAAACTCTTAGAGAAACGTCTCCACTTGCAATTGTTGCTTTATACCAAGCCGTGGCCTCATATCAAAGTATGCTTAGATACAAAGCAGCCTCTTATAAATTATGGAACCGGTGACCTCTACGGTTCCGAAAATCAGTGCATGAGTGAGAACGTTCTTACCATATTAAGGAAAAACTTGATAGTAACAAAAAATTAGCGGGGTTTAATAAGAAGCTAAAGAACAAATTATTACCCTACCCTCCCATGGGATAAATACATGATGGTAGTGTACAAGCCATATACGGCTACGTGTTTAGAATAACAAATGGTTTGTATACTGAATACGCAAATTTAATACTTAGATTTAATTATATATACGGTGTCTTTTTTTTGCATACTATATACACTTCTAAAGCGGTATTGTCCTAGAACACACCTGCTCGTGCCAGATCTCGCTTTGATAGCCCTTGGCACAGTGCTGAACACATATAACAACACCATTGTGACTCGAAAAAAAGCAGCGTTTATCACTCTCTATCTTGTTAGCCCTTCCACTTTACGCATCTGCAAAAAAACTCAGCTATTTCTCGTAGGATGTACCTGCTTTAGCTGTACAGATTGCAGTATCACTCATATTAGCCATGCACTTAAAAAGGTGAGGCTGCACACATACTATGTGTTGTATGCCGTCCTAAAAATATGAAACAAGAAAAGCTATCAATGCAACGAATGCACACAATCAGCCCGTAGCACTACCAAATAGGTGGCACGTTTAAAATCAGACCTGCTAAGTGTTGTATTCTGCATACTTTTGTGTGATGGAACAGTTTGCAGCGCTGGGGCGTATTCAGAATAATTCTGAAGAGAATAGTTGGTCCGAAAGTTGCACGCCAAGTAAAAAGTTCTAATGGCATAAAAGCCTTAAAGAGGATGGTATTGCGGAATTTTTATTGTATCTTTCTGAAATATTATAGATCTACAATACCCATATAGTAACGCCAATTTGCTTCACTAAAACTTTTTTCTGCCAAACGCTATATGTAATTCTGCAACTATCTCTTCTAAAACCCAATACCACATCCATGCACTTCCCTTTTGGATATTACTCTATCACTCAGATACTGAGAAAAAGTTAAGGTATACTCTATAAAATCCCTAATAGTAGAGCCTAGCGTACGTGGTGCCTTGACAGTAATGTGCTTTTCTTGGAATCATGATATAAGAGAGTATCGTCGCAAGTGTGGGGTGTTGCAGTGCATAGTCATGGAAATTTATTAGGTCAGTCCAGTACACAAAGAGATACAAGGAGAAGACACCTCACAGGAGAACCCTTGTATAGTTACCGCAGCATGAGAAGAGTACGTCATGGTCAGAAGTCTACTGCAGAAGTTCTTGATATTGTTAAAGAAAGAATACGAAAAGCTTACCGTGCAATAAG
>NZ_JAHLEX010000098.1 GCF_023476575.1 Anaplasma phagocytophilum
GTAAACCTACATAAAACTTAGACTTGGGCGCAGTAGGAGTAGCGTATAACGGGTCGCTACTAGCACTACTACTTTGAGTAGAGGTATCGTTCTGAGTACTTTTAGACATAACAGTTGTACCATTTGTTTGTGAAAAGAAGGGCGCCAGAAATCTGACTTTCTCGAAGGGATTAGACTTCTTAGAGGCAATAGACTTGTCCCCATCGTTCTTATAAGCACTAAGACTTACGTCCTTAGGGGCACCAGCATAGGTAGGTGAATTTTCTTCCGAAAGGTTTACAGAGCCGCTACTATGTGCAATAATGTCCTCGCAAATAGCATCGAGCTCTTGTTGCGATAAATTATTTGGCTCACTCTTAGCAAAGGACACATCCGGAGTATATTCTGAGTTTATGATAGTTGGATCTGAAGATATACTTTCACGGGAGGAATACGGAGCCAACGCTCGTGTTGAGTCATGTTCTGAACTTGTTTCATCGAGAAAGTTTTGGAAGTCCAATTCCTCTTCGTCCGAGATTAGGCTTTCATAAGAGGCATACGTGCTCAGTGTTAATATTGAGTCATGTTCTGAACTTACTTCCTCGAGAAAGACTTTTCGACGCTGTTTTTTTGGATCTTTTTCCTTGGGCTTTGATGAGAAAGCTTTACCAATTTTCCTTTCCGCAGAATGCATTAACGATATAAGTCTCTTACCTAAAGACGATCCATGTTTTTCATTTTCTATATCTTCCCCTCCAATAGCACTTTTTGGTACTAGCCCTGCTTCATACATAAATGGAACGCTATAGCCGGCAACTTCTTCAGGGGAATTACCAAGTGATTGAGAAACGTTTTCGGGAGAAGTTTCCGCAGAAGCATTAGATTGCAAGGTCTCACTTACTGGAGAACCAGCACCTACTTCTGCGGGAAAACTCTTCTTATTTTTCTTCTTAAAGATTTTTGTTAATTTTCCCATAAAAATAAATACTCTATTAAGTATCAAAAATTTTATTAATTTCTCAATAAAATGTCAAAAAATCTTAAGGATTTATCATATTATAATTTGTATACAGTGGGTAGATATGGAGGGTAGTGGTGTAATGGGTAATGGATAAAAAAATTGGATTTTTGCTACATTATTTTTTGTGGCATAAGGCTATTTTTAGAGCGATGCGGCCTGTGTTTTTGGAGAAAATATCTCTATAGTAGCGAGTTTCAGTAATAATTCACCTTTTATGTATTGGGTAACTCGAAGGTGCTGAGAGGTTTTGCTACTAGGAGGTAATGTTAATCTTGATATAATTCTGAAATATCCATAAAGTTGTGTGCAATTCTTGGAGTTTAACGTGCAGACTTGATAAAAGCATTGGCTTGGCAATGCTGATCACAACATGTGCCTTTATTGTTGGTATAAGAGGTACCTGGTTCTGTAATATATAATGGTTGCTAAATTGAGGTAGTTTTCAAGGATGTTTGCTTTAGGTTACAATCATGAAGGTTATATTAAGGTGTGTTATACACCAAGAGTGATAGTATCTATGCTAATATTGCATTGCGTGCTGAGTATCAAATGCAGGATTGTTCTTAATTTTTTACTTGAGTTGTAGTATCCTTACGCATAGAATTCACGTTCGTTCTTGGAGGTAGCTATGGCTGAAAGAGGGAATGACATACGGCCAGGTCAAGTTTTAGATCATAACGGTGCTCTGTACCTGGTTGTGAAGACTATGCATACACAGCCAGGTAAGGGTGGGGCATATATTCAGGCTGAGTTAAAAAATCTAAAAACTGGTGCTAAGTATCAGGAGAGGTTTCGTGCTGATGGATATGTAAACCGTGCCATTATAGAAGAAGTCAGTTTTCAGTATATTTTTGGGGATTCATCTTCGCTTACTTTGATGAATACTGAAAATTATGAGCAGATTTCTATACCCATAGAGATGCTAGGAGATAAAAGTGTATATCTTCAGGAGAATATGATACTAACTCTGCTTTTCCACAAAGGTCAGGTAATATCTGCTAAGGTGCCTGACTATGTTGTGCTTGAGGTTGTAGAAGCGGAGTCAGTTATCAAGGGGCAGACTGCTTCTTCATCATATAAGTCTGCAGTACTGGAAAATGGACGTCGTGTGAGTGTTCCGCCGTTTATAAAAGTTGGGGAAAAGATTGTGATTTACACTCCTGATGACACGTATTATGAGAGGGCAAAAGATTAAGTATGGTAGCTTTATTCTCGCCTATTGTAGGGGTTATGATCAATGCAGTGCGTAAGTCATCACGTGGCTTGGTGCGGGATTTTAATGAAATACGGTATTTGAAATCTTCTTATGTAGCTGCGAGTGAATTTACGCGTGCTGCTTATTCTAGGTCTAGTGCCATAATTTCTGAGGAGCTTAGTGCGTATAGGCAGGGGCTTGAGATTTTTTTTGAAGGCACGCGTGACCATCGGGAATTAGGTCCGATGTTCTGGTATGTAAGTACGATTGATAGTAGGACGAATTTCATGTGTGGTCTTCCGTATTTTGCTACGGCAGTCGCTTTGGTAAAGGACGAGGCGGTTATTGCAGCTGTTGTTGATGCCCCTATACTGCGTGAAACATATTATGCTGAAAAGGGCCATGGGACATTTGTTGAAAGTGTGCAGAGTAGATATGTAAGAATGTATGTAACAAAAAAAGAAAGCATAAATGCTTCAATGATCGACTTTACTGCAGGGTGCTCAAGAGTTAGGGGAATAGTTTCCGAACTTGCAACACAGCATGTTGTGTTGCGTTCTATGGGGTCGGTTGTTTTGGGGTTTTCATATCTTTGTGCGGGTTGTTATGATATGCTCGTGTACTCAGGATTACATGATTATAAGGCAGAGATAGGGAGGCTTTTCGTGGAGGAGAGTAAGGGTAGTGTTTCCATAAATAATGGTCTTTTTATAGCGAGTAACCTGTTTTTGAGAGACTTTATAGAGAAGAACATTACTGTAGAAGTGTAGTGAAGAATGTAACGGACTATCTGGTAGCGGAGGATGGAATGCGCCTGGATAGGTATGTGCGTTCTATTCTTCCTGGGGTACCTCAGGCTTTAGTTGAGAAGCTACTACGCAAGGGTGGAATTCGTCTTAATAATTCGAAGGCATTAGCGTCTTCGCGGGTGCAACGTGGCGATACAATTAGTATATTCAATGTTGATGGAATTTCCTCTAAGAGCAACGAAGCAAAGGAAGTACATGATGATTCCTTGCTTAGGCTTGTGCGTGACAATATTATTTATAAGGATGAAAATATCATTGCGATAAATAAGCCGGCAGGGGTAAACGTTCAAGGTGGTACAAAGGTCAGCATTAGTTTAAGTGACTTATTAAATAAGATCATTCCCGGAGAGCAGTTATACATTGTGCACAGATTAGATAGAGACACGAGTGGAGTATTAATAATTGTGAGGCGGCAGTCTGTAGCTAGAATTTTATCAGAAGAACTGCGCTTTCGGAGGGTGAGAAAGGAGTATCTTGCTGTTACAAAAGGCGTTCCGGCATCTAATAGAGGCGAGATAACTATGCCGATTTATTGTAAAAAGCAGACGGGGGAAGGAGAAACTCTTATTCCCAAAGAGGCTAAGACAGTTTTTTCAGTGTTGCGATCATGTAAAAATCATGCAGTTGTGTTATTATCTCCAATAACTGGCAGAAAGCACCAGCTAAGAATACATCTGTCTCAGTTCTGCTGTCCTATAATAGGCGATACAAAGTATTCTAAAAATGCTGAGGTACAACAGCGTAATTCATTGCATCTGCATGCTTTTCGTATTTCGCTTAAGCTTTTTGATCGAGAGATTGTTATAAAAGCTCCAGTCCCTGAATATATGGTAGTCACTATCAACGAGTTATTTGGCGACGCTACAGATGTATTGAGCTTTGCATGCGATTGACTATCGTTGAATGTATTTTAATGTACATCATTTAAGTTTTTAGTATATGAGCGACGATCTTATGGCTGCTAAGATTGTATTTTGTATGCTACTGAAGAATCAAAGTTAAATATTGACGGTTAGCTTAAGCAACACAAAAGCAGTCGTAGCAAAAATAT
>NZ_JAHLEX010000099.1 GCF_023476575.1 Anaplasma phagocytophilum
GTGGGTGAGCCATGTGGTGGGGTTGATTGAAGTAGGTTGATGCTCCTAATTAAGACGGGTAAAGATTATATAATATTTTAGGGTGCTCCCTGTTTCAGGGCAAATCTTTAGGGAGATTGTGCAGCAATATTAAGAATTGCCTGTGAATTTTGGAGTCATAAGGAGTTAAAATCTCGCAACCACAAAGCGTTTTCTGTCACCTGTTCTCGCAGCTTTTTTCCCTTTGCATGGTACAGAGAATGAGGACGCCTTTATAGTAAGGGTAAAGACGGCAAAGGGAAGGAAGATATCTTCTACGAATTGGATACGTAGGCAGGTGAATGACCAGTACGTATCACTTGCCAAGAAAGAAGGGTATAGATCAAGATCAGCGTATAAACTTATAGAGATTAATGATAAGTTTAAGATCCTGCAACGCGGGAGGTTCGTCTTGGATTTAGGTTCTAGCCCAGGGGGATGGGCTCAAGTTGCCTCTAAGAATACTGCTATAAACGACAGTTCCGGACCAACCGTTGTGGCGGTAGACATTCAGAGTATGGAAGATATACACAATGTGTCATTTGTGCAATGTGACATTGAGAAAGATCATGACCTACTGAATGAAAAATTAAGTGGAAGAAAGTTTGACGTGGTACTCTCAGATATGGCTCCGAAGTCCTGTGGTCACAGGCAGGTTGATCATGCCAACATAATAAACTTATGTGAACTTGCAAGAGATATAGCTTTGGAATACTTAAATCCTAATGGCTGTTTTGTGACAAAGCTGCTACACGGTGAATATGAGCAAGGGTTTAAGCGTTCTATAATGGCGCATTTTGATGTAGTTTCTTACTTCAAACCCAAGTCGAGTAGGAAAGATTCCTCTGAGATCTACCTAGTAGCTCTGAAGTTTAAAGGATAATGCATACTCATAGTGAGATATTCTACAGAACTACCGTAAATCCTGTTTCTCTGTAATTCAATGCTCTAAAATATGGGTAGATAACGTGCCTTTTTATACCTTTAAAATAGTGCTAAGTTTGTAAAACATTGTTGCGTACAAGAGTATGAAAAAGTTAAACAAACTTCTTCGAATTCAAAGCTTAAGTGATATAGACATAGAAAATATGGTAGCACTGGCTCATAGATACTTGCAGGATAATGGTGCTAACAACGTGCTGCAGGGCAGAGTTATAGCCAATTTGTTTTTCGAGAACTCCACAAGAACTCTGCTGGCGTTCGAGATTGCAGAAAAGTCCCTGGGAGCTGTTTCTGTAACGCTCAATGTGGCAACTTCATCCATGAAAAAAGGTGAAAGTGTTTCAGATACTCTTAGTACTTTGAGTGCTATGGGTGTTGATTTAGTTGTAGTACGATCGGGGTTCAGCGGTTTCATAGATGAAGTGGTAGAAAGAGTGGGAGACTGTTGTGTTATAAATGCAGGAGATGGAAATCACGAGCACCCCACTCAAGCACTCACTGATTACGCTACCATACGCTATTTAAAGGGTAAGGACATTAAGGGGTTAAACATTACTATTTGTGGTGATATTTTTCATAGTAGGGTTGCTAGATCTAATATGAGACTGCTTTCTAGATATGGTGCTAATATAAATGTTGTTACACCCCCGTGCTGGTCTGCCTCTGTGCCATCAAGTAACGTGACAAGAATAACACATAGTCTTGAGGAAGGAATCAAAGATGCAGATGTCATCATGCTATTGAGGATTCAAAAGGAGCGTATGTCAGGAGCTTCGTTTATATCTACAAATGAGTACTCTGGGCACTATATGCTAGACAAGGCGAAGTTATCGTTAGCAAAAGATGATGTGATAATAATGCATCCGGGGCCTATAAATCGTGGAATAGAGATTTCAGATGAAGTGGCTGATGAAAGCTCGTCTATTCTACTGCAAGTAAAGATGGGGGTTGCAGTAAGGAAAGCAATTTTACACTATATGTTGGGATGAGATACAAAGCAGTTGTAGAATACGAGGGCACTTCCTTTATAGGCTGGCAGAGGCAGCAAGAAGTGGTAGGAAAGTCAGTTCAGGAATCAATAGAGCACTCTATCAAAGAGTTCTGTCAACAGAGCGTGATAGTTTACGCAGCAGGAAGGACAGATGCTGGGGTGCATGCATTAGGTCAGGTTGTGCATTTTGATCTGAAGGTCACCCGTGAGGATTACGTTATAAAGAATGCGCTCAATCACTATCTACGCAATGAAAAGGTGTCAATATTGCAGTTAGAACAGGTTGATGATGAGTTTCATGCAAGGTTTTCTGCAAAAAAGCGCTACTACACATATAAAATCTCGAATAGAGAGGCTCCCCTATGTATTGATTTAATGAGAATGTGGCATGTTCCAAAAAAGTTAAATGTGGAAAACATGCGTGTAGCAGCGTCTCACATTGTCGGAAAGCACGATTTCGCCAGCTTTCGAGCCAAAGATTGTCAATCTAAGTCTTCAATCAAAACGATAGATAGCATAGAAATCATTGCAGCGAAAGAGGAAATAAACATTAATATATCGGCTCAGTCATTTCTACATAAGCAGGTGAGAATAACAGTGGGTACCTTTGTAGAATGCGGCATGGGTCTATATCCACCTGCACATGTACTGGAAATACTAGAAAAGAAGGATAGAGCAGCTGCAGGAATCACAGCACCAGCCCACGGTCTTTATCTAACGAGAGTTGACTATTAACGAACGAAGGTAATATGCACTACACAAAAAGCTCGGAACATATTATGTTTTTTGTTGAAATTTGAAGAAACTGCTGATCTCTACTTGAAGAGAGAGTATTCTGGGCCTTATCTCATTGAGCTCTCTTTTGCTGAGGGTGGAATGCTATATCTGTTTAGGTATGTGGCTCAAAGCAGCTGACTCTTCTCTACGCTGTGAGTAGTTGGTAGACCTATGACTTGCTGCGCTTTTTGTGTACATAGTGACATACGATGGGCAATTTTTTAAAATCTACGTCAGTAGCCTTTGCTAGGTATACATTAAAAGAGCTTCTGTAATCTTTTACCCATATTTTAGAGCATTGAATTACAGAGAAACAGGATTTACGGTAGTTCTGTAGAATATCTCACTATGAGTATGCATTATCCTTTAAACTTCAGAGCTACTAGGTAGATCTCAGAGGAATCTTTCCTACTCGACTTGGGTTTGAAGTAAGAAACTACATCAAAATGCGCCATTATAGAACGCTTAAACCCTTGCTCATATTCACCGTGTAGCAGCTTTGTCACAAAACAGCCATTAGGATTTAAGTATTCCAAAGCTATATCTCTTGCAAGTTCACATAAGTTTATTATGTTGGCATGATCAACCTGCCTGTGACCACAGGACTTCGGAGCCATATCTGAGAGTACCACGTCAAACTTTCTTCCACTTAATTTTTCATTCAGTAGGTCATGATCTTTCTCAATGTCACATTGCACAAATGACACATTGTGTATATCTTCCATACTCTGAATGTCTACCGCCACAACGGTTGGTCCGGAACTGTCGTTTATAGCAGTATTCTTAGAGGCAACTTGAGCCCATCCCCCTGGGCTAGAACCTAAATCCAAGACGAACCTCCCGCGTTGCAGGATCTTAAACTTATCATTAATCTCTATAAGTTTATACGCTGATCTTGATCTATACCCTTCTTTCTTGGCAAGTGATACGTACTGGTCATTCACCTGCCTACGTATCCAATTCGTAGAAGATATCTTCCTTCCCTTTGCCGTCTTTACCCTTACTATAAAGGCGTCCTCATTCTCTGTACCATGCAAAGGGAAAAAAGCTGCGAGAACAGGTGACAGAAAACGCTTTGTGGTTGCGAGATTTTAACTCCTTATGACTCCAAAATTCACAGGCAATTCTTAATATTGCTGCACAATCTCCCTAAAGATTTGCCCTGAAACAGGGAGCACCCTAAAATATTATATAATCTTTACCCGTCTTAATTAGGAGCATCAACCTACTTCAATCAACCCCACCACATGGCTCACCCAC